>CAMDBZ010000007.1 GCA_945889565.1 Thermoflexus hugenholtzii JAD2
GCACGCTCATCGCCCACGCCGCCACGCTCCCCCGCCCGGCGACGAGCAAGGGCCGCCGCAACTGGGTCACCGACACCGACCGCGCCGCCGAGGCGCTGATCCTCGCGGGCCTCGCGCAGGCCTTCCCGCGCCACGCCCAGCTCGCCGAGGAATCGCGCCCCGACACGGACCCCGCGCACGGCTACGTCTGGGTCGTCGACCCGCTCGACGGCACGCGCAACTTCGTCTCCGGCATCCCGCTCTACTGCGTGAACATCGCGCTGCTGCGAGACGGCGAGGCGCTACTCGGCGTGACGTTCGACCCAAATCGCGGCACGTGCGTCGCCGGCGGGCCCGGCCGCGGCGTGCGCATCAACGGCCGCCCGACGCTCGCCTCCCGCGCGACGCGGCTCGAGGATGCCGTCGTCGTCGCGGACCTCGGCTTCCGCGCGGGCCGCGCGCGGCTCATGCAACAGACGCTGCGCGTGCTGCTGCCCGAGGTGCAGGCGGTGCGCACGATCGGCTCAGCGGCACTGGCCCTCGCCTGGACCGCGAGCGGCCACGCGGACCTCTGTCTGCACGCCGCGCTCTACCCCTGGGACGTGGCGGCCGCGCTCGCGCTCATCCCCGCTGCCGGCGGCACGATCGCGGACCGCGATGGCGGCCCGGCGCACATCCGCTCGCAGGGCGTCGTCGCCGGCGCCCCGGCCGTTGTCCGCGAGTACCTCGCCCGCTTCGGCGCCCGGCCCTGGCGCTAGTCACTCGCCGTGACCGGCGGCTCCTGCGTGCGCGGGCGTCGGCTCTCCAGCGGGTCGCCGCCCCGGTGGTCGAATCGCCGGTCGCGGCGAGTGACCGAGCTACGCGCGGGCGGAGAGAGGCTGGAACGGGCGCACGTCGGCGCCGGCCCAGATCTGGCTCGGCCGGAAGATGCGGTTCCCGGACTCCAGTTGCTCCTTCAGATGCACCGCCCAGCCGGCGGTGCGCGACGCCGCGAAGCACGGCGTGAAGAAGTCGATCGGGATGTCCAGCGCCGCGAAGACGCAGCCGGAGAACAGGTCGACGTTCGGCCACAGCCCGCGCGGCCCCAGCCGGTCGCCCACGACGCGCTCCACCGTCAGCGCGATGTCGTAGAGGTCGCGCTCCTGCTCGCGCACGATCACGTCGCCGGCGAGGCGCTGGATCACGGCCGAGCGCGGGTCCTTCACGCGATAGACGCGGTGCCCGAAGCCGGGGATCTTCACGCGCTCGGCGAGCATGCGGTTGACCTCGGCCTCCGCGCGGGCGGGCGAGCCGATCTCCATGAACAGCCGCAGTGACGCCTCGTTCGCCCCGCCGTGCGCGGGCCCGGACAGCGCGCCCACGGCGGCCGAGATCGCCGCCACCGGGTCCGCCTTCGTGGAGGTGACCACGCGCGTCGTGAAGGTGGAGGCGTTCCCGGCGCTGTGGTCCGCCTGCAGGATCAGCAGCGCGTTCATCGTGCGCTCGTGCAGCGCAGACGGCTCGGCGCCGGTGAGCATGCGCAGCATCATCGACGCGTGCGACTCTCCAGGGCGCGGCCCGTCATAGGCGCGACCCGCCACCGCCTGCGCGATCACCCCGGTCAGGTGCCCCACCTGCCCGATCAGCTGGATGCCGCGCTGCGCCGCACCGGCGAAGTCCTCCTGGTGCTGGTCGAAATCGTTGCGCGCCGGTCCCAGCGCGGCGATCGCGCCCTGCAGCGCGAACATCGGATGCGCGAGCGTCGCTGCGTGGCGCGCCAGCTCCACGTGGCCTGGGCTCAGCGCGCGCCCTGCCTCGAGCTGCGCCGTGACCTCGGCCAGCCGAGCCTGCCCCGGCAGCTCCCCGTCGAAGAGCAGCGCGACGATCTCCTCGAACCGGCAGTGCGCCGTCAGCTCTTCGATCGAGTAGCCGCGGTAGTAGAGCTGCCCCGCCTCCCCGTCGACGAGCGAGATCGCGGACTGCGCGATCGGCACGCCTTCGAGGCCAGGGCTCATCGTGTGCGTGTCCAGCGCCATTGGTTCCTCCCGGCTACGCCCGCGGCAACCAGCCACTGCCGCCCCGCAGGCACCCGTGGGGTGGATGCGCCGCGCGGCGCACCCAGCGGCCCCGGGCACGAGGCAGCGCCATGCGCCGCCGCCCGGACTCACGCTCGGCCGCATTATAGCCGCGTGCGCGCCTCGCAGTGACCGGGGTTCCCACCGTCAGGCGCTTCCCGTAGCCGGCGACCCGTTACCCACCGCGTCCGTGATCGCCTGCTCCAGGATGCGATACACATCCCCCGCGCTCTCGCGCAGCCCGTGGCCGTTGCCCGGCAACAGGATCAGCCGCTTCGGCTCCTGCGCCCGCCCGAAGATGTCCTCCGACGCCGCCGGCAGCAGCACGTCATCAGCCTCGCCGTGCACCAGCAGCAGCGGCTTCTGCAACCGCTCGACGTCCTGCGTGCCGAAGCGCTGCGATGACATCGCCACGACGAAGTTGATCAGCGGCGAGAGCTCCCCCGCCTTGATCGCCACCGCGCCGCCGAACGAGTGGCCGACGAGCACCGCCGCCTCACCGCCGATGCCCTTGAGGAACGAGCAGCCCGCGAGCGCGTCCAGCACGCACTCCGTGAACTCGCCCGGCTCCCGGTACTGCAGCCGTAGCGACGTGACGCCCTGCGCCACCAGCGCCTGCGCCAGCCGCAGGTACACCGCGTCCGCCGGGCCATCGACGCCGCCCGCGGCGCCCCCGACAAAGATCACGCAGCCGGTGCGCCCCTCGCACGGGTGCAGGAAGCCGGTGATCTCACCACGCGTGGTGTCGAGCTTCAGCTCGAAGCAGCCCGGTATCTCGGTCGGCTGGGCCTGCACGCGCTGGATCGTGACAACGAGGTCACCCTTGGGGATGTCCCCGAACTCCTCGCCGCCGCCGCCGTCCTCGCTGGTCACTTGGCGCCCGCGCCCGCCCGACGCCGCGCCACGAAGCGTTCCATGCGGTCCATCGCCTCCTCCAGGTCGTCGTACGCCGCAGCGTAGCAGAGCCGGATATGCCCGCGGCCGCTCGCCCCGAACGTCGATCCCGGGACCACCGCCACGCGCTCCTCGCGCAGCAGCGCCTCGGAGAACGCCACGTCGTCGAGGCCGCTCGGCGTGATGTCTGGGAACGCGTAGAACGCACCGCGTGGCTCCACCGTCGGCAGCCCCATCGCCACGAGCCGGCCGTGCACCAGGCGGCGGCGGCGGTCGTACTCGTTGACCATGCCGCGCACGTCCTCCTCGCCGGAGCGCAGCGCCTCGATGCCCGCATACTGCGCCGCCGTCGGCGCCGACATCATCACGTACTGGTGCACCTTCATCATCGCCTCGAGCTGCGGCGCCGGCGCCGCCACGTAGCCGAGCCGCCACCCGGTCATCGCGTACGCCTTGGAGAAGCCGCCGAGCAGCACGGTGCGCTCCTGCATCCCGGGGATCGAGCTGAAGCAGACATGCTCCACCCCGTACACGAGCCGGTCGTACAACTCGTCCGAGATCACGAGCAGGTCGTGCTCCTCCGCGAACCGCGCGATGCCCTCGAGCGCCGTCCGGTCCATCACCGCGCCCGTCGGGTTGCACGGGTAGCCGATGAGGATCGCCTTGGTCGCCGGGCTGAGCTTGGCGCGCAGCGCCTCCGCGGTCACCGCGAAGCCGTCCCGCGCGTACGTCGGCACCGGCGTGTAGCGCGCGCCCGCGAGCAGGATCACCGGCTCGTACGCGACGTACCCGGGCTCCGGCACCAGCACCTCGTCGTCGCGATCGACGAGCGCCCGCACGGCGATGTCGAGCGCCTCCGAGACGCCCGTGGTCAACAGCAGCTCGCGCTCCGGCGCGTAGTGCACGCCGTACAGCCGCTCCAGCTGCCGGCTCAGCGCCTCGCGCAGCTCCAGCAACCCGTAGTTGCTCGTGTAGCCGGTGTGCCCGGCCAGCACCGCGTCCGCCGCCGCACGCGTGATCTGCCCCGGCGTGCTGAAGTCCGGCTGCCCCACCGCCAGCGAGATCACCCCGTCCATCGAGTCCAGCAGCTCGAAGAAGCGGCGAATGCCGGATGGCGGCAGCCCCGCCACCGTCTGCGAGATCGCGCCGCGGTGTGCGCGGTGCCCGCCGCCCTGCTCGTCGTGTGGTGCGCTCATGCGCGCACGCCGCCGGCGGCCAGCGCGCTCGGCCGCCGCAGGTGCCAGTCCGTCACGCCCGCGTACGCGTGCGCCGCGCGCAGAATCGTCCCCTCCTCGAACGCGCGGCCGATCAGCTGCAGGCCCACCGGCAACCCCTCCGCGAAACCGCACGGAATGCTCGCCGCGGGCAGCCCCGCGATGTTCACCGGCAGCGTGAACAGGTCCGAGAGATACATCGCGAGCGGGTCGCCGAGCTTCTCGCCCAGCTTGAACGCTACGCCCGGCGTCGTCGGCGTGAGCAGCAGATCGTGCGTCGCCAACGCCTGCTCGAACTCGCGGCGGATCAGCGTGCGCACCTTCTGCGCCTTCAGGTAGTACGCATCGTAATAGCCTGTCGAGAGCGCGTACGTGCCGATCATGATGCGCCGCTTGACCTCGTCGCCGAAGCCACGGGCACGCGTCTGCTCCATGTCGTCCCACATGCCGGGCCCGTCGTGGGCGCTGAACCCGTACTTCACACCGTCGTAACGCGCGAGGTTCGCCGACGCCTCTGACGGCGCGATCAGGTAGTACACCGGCAGCGACGCGCCCACCGACGGCAGCGACACGTCGCGATCGAGGTGTGCGCCGAGCCGCGCGAACTCCGCCAGCGCCCCCTCCACCGCCTCCCGCACCCCCGGCTCGATCCCCTCGCCGAGCAGCTCGCGGGGCACGCCGATGCGCAGCCCCTCGACGCCGCGCCCGAGCTCGGCGACGTAGTCCGGCACCGGCAGCGGCGCCGTCGTCGCGTCGAGCGGATCGTGACCGGCGATCGCGGCCAGCAGCAGCGCCACGTCCTCCGCGTCGCGCCCGAACGGTCCCACCTGCTCCAGCGACGACGCGAACGCGACCACGCCAAAGCGACTCACCCGCCCGTACGTCGGCTTCAGCCCCAGGATGCCGCACAGCGCCGCCGGCTGGCGGATCGAGCCCCCCGTGTCCGTGCCCAGCGCGAGCGGCACGCCGCCCGCCGCCACCGTCGCGGCCGACCCCCCGGACGACCCGCCCGGCACGCGCCCGAGGTCCCACGGGTTGTGCGTCGGCCCGTACGCCGAGTACTCCGTCGACGACCCCATCGCGAACTCGTCGAGGTTCGCCTTGCCCACCATCACCGCGCCCGCCGCGCGCAGTCGCGCCACGACGGTGCAGTCGACGATCGGCCGGAAGCCGCGCAGCATCGCGGAGCCGGCCGTCGTCTCCACGTCGCGCGTGGACAGCAGGTCCTTGACCGCGATCGGGATGCCCGTCAGCGGCGTCGCGTCCCCGCGTCGCAGCTGCGCGTCGGCGGCGTCGGCCTGCGCCAGCGCTTCATCAGGTGTCAGCGTGATGTACGCGTGCAGCGCCGGCTCCTGCGCGCGCACCCGCGCGAGCGCGGCCTCCGCCAGCGCGCGCGCGCTGACCGCGCCGGTGCGCAGCACGCGCGCCTGCTCATGCGCCGGACTGTCCAGCAGCCGCTCCGCCGTGACCTCGGAGGCGGCCTGGAAAGCCGCATGGGAGGCAGAGTCGCCGTCGGCCATTTGCGCGCCTACTCCAGCACGGCGCGCACGCGCAGGAAGTCGCCCTCGCGGCGCGGCGCGTTCGCCAGCACCCGCTCCGCGCCGGCCGCCGGCCGTGCCTCGTCCGCGCGTTCCACGTTGGTGAGGTCGAAGGTCTGCGCCGTCGGGGGAACCCCGTCTGTGTCGTACGCGTTCAACAACTGGAAATGCTCAAGAATCGTCGACAGCTGCTCGCGCAGCCGCTCCGCTTCGGCGTCGGAAAGACCGATCCGCGCGAGGCGGGCAATGTGCCGCACCTCCGCGTGCGAGAGCGCCATCTTGGCTCCTCCGGCTGGCGTATGAGTAACTATAGGCTGCGAGGTGCAGCCACGCACCCGGCCTCCCGCGCCGCCGCGGCAGCGGCCCGGACCTGCGCGGCGACCAGAGGAGACTGCATGCCCGGCGACACACCGCTCGCCGCCACGCCCCCAGCCGCCGGCCCGCCTGCCGGCGCGCCCGACGCGGCGCGCCTCGGCAACCCGAGCTTCGTCTGGCGTGCGGGCCAACGCCGCCGCCTCGCGATCATCGAGCGCTTCGCCCCGCTCGCCGGCCGGCGTGTGCTCGACCTCGGCTGCGGCGTCGGCGAGTACGTGCGCGCCTTCGCCGCGCGCGGCGCGTACGCACTCGGCTGCGACATCGCCGCCCCCCGGCTCGTCGAGGCGCATCGCCGCGGCGCCCCCGGGCTGCTCTGCGCCGCGGGCGAGTCGCTGCCCTTCGCCGCAGGCACGCTCGACGTGGTCGTGCTGAACGAGGTGCTCGAGCACGTGCACGACGACCGCGCGACGATGCGCGAGGTGGCCCGCGTGCTCACGCCCGGCGGCACCGCCATCGTGTTCGTCCCCAACCGCCTCTACCCGTTCGAGACGCATGGCGTGTACCTGCGCCGCCGCTACATCTTCGGTAACGTACCGCTCGTGAACTGGCTGCCGCGCCCGCTGCGCAACCGCCTGGTGCCGCACGCCCGCGCGTACGGTGCGCGTGAGATCGAGCGCGTCACGGCCGCGCCGGGCCTGCGCCTGATCGACCACAGCTATGTGTATCCCGGCTTCGACAACGTGGCCGCGCGCTCCCGCTGGCTCGCCCGCCTGCTGCGCGCGGCCTGCTACCGCGCCGAGGACTCGCGGGTGGGACGCCGCTTCGGCCTCTCGCACCTGCTGGTGTTGCAGCGCGAGGAGGCCACGCCATGACCGCCTCAGCCATCGCTCGCCGCCGCCGGCGCAGCCGCGGCAGGGCCGTCGGCCCCGCGCGCCGCTTCGGCCTCTCACTCGGCGCCCTGCTCGCCACCGTCGGCCTGCTGGGCCTCGCGGCCGCGCTGGGCGTCGGCCTGTTCGCGGCGGATCGCTACCGCGCATACGCCGACAGCGTGGTCCCGCCCGAGCAACTGCTCGCCGAGCTGCCGCGCGGCGGCGCGCTCATCTCCGACCGCAACGGCGTGCCGCTGTACGAGTTCGTCGACGAGTTCGGCGGCCTGCGCCGCCCCGTCACGCTCGCCGAGATCTCGCCGCACCTCACGCGCGCCACGATCGCGACCGAGGACGCAAGCTTCCACTCGAACAACGGCCTGAACACCCGCGGCCTCATGCGCGCGACGTTCGAGAACTTCATGCCCTTCGGCGGCGATGTGTTCTCCGGCAGCGGCGGCTCCTCCATCACGCAGCAGCTCGCGAAGAACGTCTACATCCCGCAGGCAGAGCGCAGCCAGCGCAGCGTCGACCGCAAGCTGCGCGAGACGGTGATCGCACTCGAGCTGACCAAGCGCTACTCGAAGGACCAGATCCTCGAGTGGTACCTGAACTCGATCTCCTACGGCGGCATCTACGTCGGCATCCAGGCCGCCGCGCTCGGCTACTTCGGCAAGCCCGCCGCGGAGCTCACGCTCGCGGAGTCCGCGCTGCTCGCCGGCATCCCGCAGTCGCCGTTCGCCTACGAGCCGATCCAGAACCCGGAGCGCGCAAAGGCCCGCCAGGCGGACGTGCTCGGCCTCATGGTCCGCCACGGCGCGATCACCCAGGCCGAGGCCGATGCCGCGCTCGCGGAAGAACTCGCGTTCCAGACGGCGCGCTTCGATATCGACGCGCCGCACTTCGTGCTCGGCCCCGTCGCACGCGAGCTGGAGGCACGCTTCGGCGCGCGCGCGCTCTACCAGGGTGGCCTCATAGTGGTCACCACCCTCGACGTGCGCCTGCAGCGAGCCGGCGAGGCCACGCTCGAGAAGTACATCCGCGAGTTCGAGGAGAGCGCGAAGGGCCACAACGGTGCGCTGATGGCGATGGACCCGAACAACGGACAGATCGTCACCTACATCGGTAGCCGGGACTACTTCCGCGACGACATCCAGGGCCGCAACAACAACATCACCGCGCTCAACTCGCCCGGCTCGACGCTCAAGCCGTTCACGTACATCGCCGCGTTCCAGCAGGGCTGGGGCACCGGCACCGCGATCATCGACTCGCCCGCGCGCGTGTTCGATCCGTCGACGGGCGAGCCGTTCTCGCCGCGCAACCCCAACGGCTCCTACAACGGCATCGTCACCGCCGCCAGCTCGCTCGGGAACTCGCTGAACGTGCCCGCGTTCAAAACGATCATCTTCGCGGGCGTCCCAAACGTCGTGAACCTGCTCAAGCAGGCCGGCCTGACCACGCTCAACGACTCCCGCGGCTACGGACCGGCGCTCACGCTCGGCGGCGTCGACGTGCGCCTGGACGACCTCACCATCGCCTACGGCTCGCTCGCCGCCGGCGGCGTCATGCGCGGCCAGCAGCCCCTCACCCCGCACGGCTCCGGCGAACGCGCCATCGACCCGGTCGTGCTGCTCAAGGTCACCGACGGCGACGGCCGCGTGCTGTACGAGGCGAAGCAGCCCGCCGAGCGACGCATCATGAACGCCGCGTACCCCTACATGGTCACCTCGATCATGTCGGACGCGCAGCAGACCTGCATCACCTTCAATTGCGCCGGCCTCGCCCTCCCCGACCGCATCTCCGCCGCCAAGACCGGCACGAGCGAGCCGTTCGAGAACTCGCGCGCCATCGGCGAGACGTGGACCTTCGGCTACACCCCGGACCTCGTCGCCGGCATCTGGGCCGGCAACTCCGACAACTCGCCGATGCAGAACATCGTCTCCACGTCCATCTCCTGGCGCGCGTGGCGCGACTTCATGCAGGACGCGCACAAGATCCTCGCGCTCCCCAACCGCCCCTTCACGCGCCCCCCCGGCGTCGAGGACCGCGAAGTGTGCTGGCCCTCCGGCAAGCTCCCCACGGACGCCTGCCCGAACGACCGCCGTTACCGCTCGCTCTTCGCCACCGACGCGATCCCGAAGGACGCGCAGGCGCTCGCGAAGATCTCCGACACGTGGTGGCAGAAGCTGCGCATCGACACCCGCACCGGCCAGGTCGCCGCCACCACCACCCCCGCGCAGTACGTGCGTGAGGAAGTACGCCTTGTCTTCCCCAAGGAAGAGCTCGAGGCGTGGCCCGGGCTGCGCGACTGGGCGTACGCGGCCGGCCTCGGCGGCCGCCTCGGGCCCGGCGCAGACAGCGCCGAAGCCGCCACCTTCGCCAGCATCGCCACGCCCGCGGCGGACCAGACGATCAGCGGCCAAATCGCGATCGCCGGCCGCGCCGCCTCGCCGGACTTCCAGCGTTACGTGCTCGAATGGGGCCGCGGCGCGCAGCCGACGAACTGGGTGCAGCTGAACAGCGCGCAGACGAGCGTGCTCGGCGGCCAGCTCGGCAGCTGGGACACGCGCCTCGTCGAGAACGGCCAGTACCTGCTGCGTGTGCGCGTACAGGACGCGAAGCGCGGCGAGCTGCGCTCCACCGTCCCCGTCACCATCGTCAACATCGGCAGCCCCACCCCCAGCGCCGGCGGCACGCCGGGCTCGCGCGTAGAGCCGGTCGCGGTGATCACCACACCCGGCGAGGGTGCCGTGATCAGCGGGCCCACCGTCGTCACCGGCATCGCCATCGCCGGCCAGTTGCTCGATATCACGCTCGAGGTCGGCGCCGGCTCGCAGCCGTCGCAGTGGACGCAGCTGCGCCGCGACACGACGCCCGTCGCCAACGCCCCGCTCGGCATCTGGGATCCCACCGGCCTCGCCGACGGCCTCTACACGCTCCGCCTGACCGTGCGCGACCGACTGCTCGGCAGCGCGGAGACCACCGTCGCCGTGACCGTGCGCCGCCGCTAGCGCGGCCCGGCGAGCTCGTCGCGCGTGAGTAGCGCGGCCACCTGCTCGCGCGTCGTCACGCCGCGCACCAGCACCGCGAACCGCGCGAGCGAGCCCGCGCGCGCCCGCAGCGCTCGCAGCTGCCCGCCGAGCGGGTCGACGGAGTCGGCGCGCGCTGCGTACGTGCCGTACCACGCGAAGTACGCCTGGTTCAGCCGGCGGATGCGCGCCCCGCGCTCCACCAGCTCCAGCCGCTCCGCCTCCATGCGCGCCTCTGCCATCTCGATCGCGCCCGCCGTGAGCAGCGCATCGACCTCGACGCGCAGCGCGCGCAGGCGCGCGTCGACGTCGGACGCCGGCTCCGCGAGGCGCGGTACGTCGCCCTCGCCCGCCGGCTCGCCCCACCGCTCGATCACGCGCGCCGCTACCTCGTCCCCCAGAAGGTCGGCCACCGTCTCGTTGATCGTCGCCGTGTCGCCGTCGCCGAGGTACGCGCGCCCCAGCGGGTACAGCGCCAGGTAGTGGTGCACCCACTCGTGCGCCGCCGTCGCCACCGTCTCGCGATAGCTCCCGCCGAGATCGACCACCGCCGGATACGTCGCGAACCCCCCCGTCCCGACGACGAGCGCGGACCGCCGCGCCGGCGTGCCCTCCGCGCGCCGCTCCACCGCCTCCGCCGCCGCGCGATCGAGGTCCGCGCGCAGCGTCTCCACGCGCACGCGCTCGATGCGCTCGCGCGGCGACACGACAAGCGCGCGCGGCGACTCCGCCAGCTCCACGTCCACCGGTGGCAGCACGCCCGGCAGCGGCGGCCCCGGCCAGCCGAGCCCGAGCTCCCGCAGCACCGCGTCGATGCGCCCCTCGATCACCGCCTCCACGTCGTTCTCGCGTGCGCGCGCCGCCGCGCCGCCGCGATCGTCGCTCGCGAAGTAGCGCGCCAACACGTCGGCGGCGTCCGGCTTGCCGCGCAGCCAGCCGCCGGCCGCGTACAACCACTTGTTCGGCAGCGTCGTGAGCTCCCAGCGCACGACGTCGAAGCGCTCGTCCCCGCGCGCGTCGCGCCACGCGAACAGCGCGAGCCCCAGCGCCGCCGCGCACGCGAACGCGATCACCCCCGCCGCCACCGACCCGCGCCACACGCGATGCATGCAGCGAGCGTATCGGCTGAGCGGCTCAACGGTATATTGAACGCGTGCCGTTCGCGTCGATCCGCCGCCGCTCGCGCGCCGCAGGACGGCCCACCCGCGCCGCTGCAGCGGCCGCGTGCGCGTACGACCTCGCGACCCTGATCGCGCTGCTCGCCGCCGGCGCGCTGCTCGGCGCGCTGTGGCTGCTCGTGCGCACCGATGGCGGTCGCCTCGACGCCCCCTCCGCCGACGCCACTCTCATCGCGACGCTGTGCGCGGCGCTGCTCCCCGCGTGGGCCGCGATGCAGGGGCGCGCGCTGTGGACCCGCGGCCGCACCGCCGGCGGCGCACGCCTGACCCTCGCACCGACCGCGCTCCCGGCGCCCGGCCCGCGCGCGCTCTGGCTCGCGCTGCACCCCGCGCTGCTGCCCGCGTGGTGGTGGCTGCTCATGGCCGCGCTCGTCGCCGAGCTCTGGCTGCTCGTGTGGGCGTTCCTCGCGCTGGGCGCAGCGCTGCACATGCTCGCCGTCGGCTCCGCGCTGCTCGCGCTGCTGCGCCCCGGAGGCGCGCCCCTGCATGCGCGGCTGGCGGCGCGCGCATGACCGCCCCGGCGCGCCGCCCCCCGCGCGACCGACCCGACCTCACCGCCCCCGTCGTCACAGACCAGGGCGTCTGGGGCACGCTGCCGCCGCCCTACACCCCGCCCGCGCCGCAGCCACGCCCCACCTACACCGCGCTGCTCGCCGCCGCGCTCGCCGTCGTCGTCGCGCTCGCGCTCGCCGACGTCGCCCTCTGGCTGCTGACCTCCCGCACCGTCGCCATCCCCGCGCACGAGCGCGCGCTCGCCGCGCTCTCCCAGCCCGACGCGCTGCTCGAGCTACACGCCGGCGCCATCTGCGCGCAGGTCGCCGCCGGCGACCGCGTCAGCGTGCCCGGCTTCCCCGTCGCCGACGCCACCCTCCCACCCGACGCCGTGCCCTGCCACGACGGCACGCTCGACCACGACGCCGCGCGCGCCGCCCTGCTCGCCCGCGGCGCCGAGCTCGTCTACCTGCGCGGCGCCGGCGCATTCGCGGCCGACGGCGCCGCCACCGCCGACCGCTCGCCCAGCGGCGACGCCTTGATCCGCCTGCTGCTCGGCGAGCTGGGCGCAGACTGGCACGGCCGCGCCGCGCTGCTCGCCGTGCCGCTCGCCGCCGCGGCGCTCCTGCTGGCCGCCACGCTAGCCCTGCGCCGCCGCCGCGCCGCGCTCCCCCCCATCGGCCTCGCGCTCGCCCTCGGCGCCGCCCCCGTCGCGCTCGGCGCGCTCATCGCGCGCCTGCTCGCGTCGAGCGCCGGCGGCCCCGGCGACCCCTTGCTCGCGGAGTTCGGCGAGGTGACCGCGGCGCTGGCAAGCGTGCCGCTGCGGCTGGCGCTCGCGGCGCTGCTAGTGGGGGTGACGTGTGTGGCCGTATCGAGGCGGCGCGGGCACAGCGGCGCCGGGACATCTCATGACTGATACCGACTACGCGATACAACTCAAGCTGATGCGCTCTTTGCTACACCTCAAGACAATCCATCGGCGGATCAGGCGCTATCTCGAAAGCAGTGGCAACGGCATTGTTAACGATTTCACGTCCGTTCCTGGCTATCTGATCATCCGTGCCAGGACGCGAAGGCCGCCTCCATCGAGTCTCACGGTGGAAATCGGCGAATTCCTCTACAACACCCGCGCCGCCCTCGACTACACCGCCTGCGAACTCGCTCGCTACAACAGGGAATCGATCGACGAGCAGGTCGAGTACCCCATCTTCCTCGACCGCTCGGACTTCCGGAACCCCGCCAGCCAGGAACTCACACGAGGAGTCAAACGACGCATCGGTAAGCTCGCAGCAGTGCATCAAGCAATCATCGAGCGTCAACAGCCGTTCAATCGAAGCGACGGCGCCGCGGACGATGACCCATTGTGGTTGCTGTATGTGTTATCGAATCATGACCGGCACCAGTTCATCCACCTCGTGTCCACAATCACGAGCGAGAGCTTCCACGATTTCAGCCCACCCGAAGCCGCAGCGCGCTTCGAGCAAATCAGCGTCTCCTACGGCGCATTCGAAAACCGGGCAGAAGTCGCACGCTTTCGAATCAAGGATGGGGCGGCACTGGACGTGAACGTGGAGAGCCGAGTCAGATTCAACGTTGCGTTTGACGAAATGGGGCCAGGGGGCGGACGCGTGGTAACGCAGACGCTCGGAGCCATCGGCGTCCGGGTGGGGGAGATCATCAAGGACTTCAATTGGGCCACACTGGTTGGCGAGCGAACCGCGTCCACACCACGCCCTCGCGGGGCGCCGCCGCTCGCTGACTTCAAGCCGCCCGGCGGCAAAGCAAACCCAACCCCCGCCCCGTTGACGCCACCCCACCCCCCCGATAGCCTCCCAGCGCCCCCACGCCGTGCCCCCGGCCCCGAGGAGCCGCCCGATGCGCAACCCGCGTGACTTCCTCAAGCCGCTCGCCATCGGCGCGCCCGAGCCGCTGCGCGAGATTCCCATCGCGCCCACGCGCATGATCCACTTCTTCGACCCCAGCAACGAGCGCATGCGCGCCCGCGTCCCGGAGATCGCCGCGCAGGTCGACGTGCTGCTCGGCAACCTCGAGGACGCCATCGCCGGCGACCGCAAGGTCGCCGCGCGCGAAGGCCTGATCGAGGTCGCCACGACCGCCGAGCTCGGCGGCACCGCACTCTGGACGCGCGTCAACAGCCTCGACAGCCCCTGGTTCCTCGACGACATCACCGAGATCGTCGCGCGCGCCGGCAACCGCATCGACGTGATCATGCTGCCCAAGGTCGAAGGCCCGTGGGACATCACCTACGCCGACCGCCTGCTCGCGCAGCTCGAGGCGAAGCACGGCCTGCAGCGCCCGATCCTGCTGCACGCGATCCTCGAGACCTCGCTCGGCGTCGTGAACGTCGAAGCCATCTGCGCGGCCAGCCCGCGCATGCAGGGCATCTCGTTCGGCCCCGCCGACCTCGCCGCCTCGCGCCGCATGAAGACCACGCGCGTCGGCGGCGGCCACCCCGGCTACGTCGTGCGCGCCGACCCCGTGCCGGACGACCCCGACGCGCCCCGCGCGACCGCGCAGCAGGACCTCTGGCACTACACGCTCGCGCGCATGGTCGACGCCTGCAACGCCGCCGGTATCCTCCCGTACTACGGCCCCTTCGGCGACATCGCCGACCCGCTTGGCTGCGAGGCGCAGTTCCGCGGCGCGTTCCTGCTCGGCTGCGTCGGCGCCTGGTCGTTGCACCCGAGCCAGATCGCCATTGCCAAGCAGGTCTTCAGCCCCGCCCCCGCCGAGGTCGCGTTCGCGCGCCGCATCATGGAGGCGATCGGCGCGAGCGGCGGCGGCGTCACCATGCTCGACGGGAAGATGCAGGACGACGCCACCTACAAGCAGGCGAAGGTGATGGTCGAGCTCGCGCAACTGATCGCGACGAAAGACCCAGAGTTCCGCGCCGCCTACGGTATGTAGCGGCGCGCGCGGCCGGCGCCGCGCACGCACCACCACGCGACGCACGGGGCGCGGCCCCGAGGAGCACGCCGATGCGGTTCTACGAGTACGAGGCGAAACAGCTGCTCGCGAAGCACGGCGTCGCGCTGCCGAAGCGCACCTTCGCCCGCACCGCCGATGAGGCCGCGAGCGCCGCGCGCGAGCTCGGCGGCGCGACCGTGCTCAAGTCGCAGGTGCTCACCGGCGGCCGCATGAAGGCCGGCGGCGTGCTCTTCGCCGCCACCCCCGAGGAGGCGCGCACCGCCGCCGAGCGCATCCTCGCGCTGCCGATCAGCGGCCAGCAGCCCGCCGGCGTGCTCGTCGAGGAGCGGCGCGACATCGCGCAGGAGTACTACGTCGCCGTGACGTGGGACGCGCGCGCCAAGCGCCCCGTGATCGTCTTCAGCGACATGGGCGGCATCGACATCGAGGAGGTCGCGCAGACCCACCCCGCGCACGTCTCGCGCACGCACTTCTCGAACCTGCGGCCGCTCTCCGACTACGTCGCGAAGCTCGCGGTCGCCCGCACCGGTGTCACCGGCAACGACCTCGCACCGCTCACGCGCATCGTGCTGAACCTCGCACGCATCTTCGTGCAGTACGACCTGACACTCGCCGAGATCAACCCGCTCGCGAAGCTCAGCGACGGCTCCTTCATCGCGCTCGACTCGCACATGGACATGGAGGAGGAGGCGCGAGGCGGCCAGCGCGCGCTGCTCGCGGAGCTCGCCATCGCCGACACCGACACGCGCCAGGCGCGCCCGCCGACGCCGTTCGAGGTCGACGGCGCGCGCGTCGACGCGGCTGACACGCGCGGCGTCGCGGGCCGCGTCGTGGAGTTCGATGGCAACATGGGGCTCGTGATCGGCGCGGGCGGCGGCTCGCTCACGCTCTTCGACGCCGTGCGCTCGGCGGGCGGCAAGCCGGCGAACTACTGCGAGATCGGCGGCAACCCCTCGGTCGCGAAGGCCGCGGCGCTGACGAAGCTCGTGCTCTCGAAGCCCGGTGTGCAGAAGATCGCGGTGATGATGAACGTCGTGTCGAACACGCGCGCAGACATCATGGCGCGCGGCGTGATCAAGGGCTGCATCGACGCGGGCCGTGACCCCGCGCAGACCATCGCGATCTTCCGCATCCCCGGCTCGTGGGAGGAGGAAGGCGCGAAGATTCTGCGCCGCTACGGCGTCGAGTACGTCGACCGCTCGGTATCGATGCACGAGGCCGCGCAGCGCGCCGTCGCGAAGATGGGCTAACCCCGATGGCAATCCTCATCGACGAGCAAAGCCGCTTCATCATCCAGGGCATCACCGGCCGCGAAGCCGTGACGATGACGCGCGAGCTGCTGAACTACGGCGCGCAGGTCGTCGGCGGCGTGACTCCAGGCCGCAAGGGCCGCGACGTGCACGGCGTGCCCGTCGAAGACACCGTGCGCGCGTTCACCGAGCGCATGCACGTGGACGGGGCGATCGTCGCCGTGCCGCCCGCCTTCACCGCCGACGCTGTGCACGAGGCGATCGAGGCAGGCATCAAGCTGATCGTGATCGTCACGGAGCGTGTGCCGCGCAGGCAGGTCGCGCAGTTCGTGGAGTACGCGGAGCAGGAAGGCGCGCGCATCATCGGCCCGAACTGCCTGGGCATCATCTCGCCCGGCAAGTCGAAGATGGGCGGCATCGGCGGTGCGGCGGAGTCGACGCGGCGCGCGTTCACGCCGGGGCACATCGGCGTGATGTCGCGCTCCGGTGGCATGACCGTCGAGATCGCGAACGCGCTCACCGAGGCCGGCCTGGGCCAGAGCACCGCGGTCTCCATCGGCGGCGACGCGATCATCGGCTCGAGCTACGCGGAGCTGATGCCGCTCTTCGAGGCTGACCCCGCGACGCACGGCATCGCCATCTACTCCGAGCCCGGCGGGCCGATGGAGGCGCAGCTCGCGGACTACATGCGCGAATCGAACTCGCGCCTGCCCGTCGTCGCGTTCATGGCGGGCCGCTTCATGGACGCCATGCCCGGCGTGCGCTTCGGCCACGCCGGCACCATCGTCGAGGGCCGCGCGGACACGACCGCCGAGAAGATCGCGCGCATGGAGGCCGCCGGCATCGCCGTCGCCGAACGCATCGAGCAGATCCCCGCGCTGCTCAAGCAGCGCCTGGGCGCGTAGGGAGCACCGACGATGGCGATGTTGTCGCTCGCCGCGACGGGCACGGGCTATCCGCCCCGAGGAGGTGCCTAGCAATGGCGATGTTCATCCGCGTGGATCTCGACGCGTCGCTGCAGCAGGACGTCGACCTCAAGAAGCGCCTCGTCGAGGTGTGCCCCGTCGACATCTTCGCCCTCGACGGCGACACGCTCACCACCGTCGACGCGAACCTCGACGAGTGCACTCTCTGCGACCTCTGCACCGACGCCGCGGGCGCGCGCGTGAAGGTCGTCAAGCTGTACGAGTGAACCGAGGCTCGCTCGCAATCGCGCAGCTCAACGACGCGTCGCAGGCACCTGTCCAAACCGGGGTCCGGGGGCGGAGCCCCCGTGAAAGGGGCGGGCGGGCGGGCTCCCCCGGCCCGGAGGGCCGACCTCAGCAATCGCGCCACCTCACACCACCGCCGCCTCCACCGAGTAGATCGGCGGCAAGTGGTCCCGCACGAGGCGCCACGAGTCGCCCGCGTCGAGGCTCGCGAAGAGCTGGCCCGTGCTCGTGCCGACGTAGAGGGCAGGCTCGTCGCAGGCGTCGACGGCGGTCGCCTGGCGGTACACGTGCAGGTACGCGCCGTCGCTCGGCAGCCCGCGGTCGCAGCGCTCCCAGTGCTCGCCGCGATCGCGTGAGCGCCACACCGCGAAGCGCCCCTCGGGCGTCGTGCGGTGCTCGGCCGCCGACTCCGGCACCACGTAGATCGTGCCGCGTTCGCTCGGGTGCACGATGATCGGGAACCCGAAGCGCGCCGGCAGCCCGTCCGAGATGTCGACCCAGCTCGCGCCCGCGTCGTCGGAGCGGTACACGCCGCAGTGGTTCTGCTGGTACAGCACGTCGGCGTCGTGCGGGTCGCGTTCGAGGTGGTGCACGCACTGCCCGGCCTCGGGGTACGGCTCCGGCGCGAAGTCCGCGAGCACGCCCGCGTTACGCGGCTCCCAGCTCGCACCGCCGTCGCGCGACTCGAACGTGCCCCCGGCCGAGACGCCGACGTGCATGCGCGCGGCGTCCGTCGGGTGCGGCGCGATGCTGTGCACCATCAGCCCGCCGAAGCCCGGGTTCCACTGGTCGCGCGTGCGATGCGCGGCCAGCGCGCCGACCTCGCTCCAGCTGAAGCCCGTGTCCTCCGAGCGGAACAGCGCCGCTGGGTCCACGCCCGCGAACAGCTCGCCGTGCCGCGTGCCGGGCGTCACCACCCACGCGCGTTCGACGGCGCGCGTGCCGCCCTCCGCGAAGCGCAGCCCCTGCGTCGGCTGCCCCCAGCTCGCGCCGAAGTCGTGGCTATAGCCGAGCCCCGGCCCGAACCAGCCGTTGTTCACGCACGCCCACAGCGTGGGCGTCGTGCGCGTGTCGAGCATCAAGTGATGCACGTCCGCGCCCGCGAAGAACGGCCCGCTCAACGCCCACGATGAGCGCGCCGCGTCGCTCGTCAGCATGAAGCCGCCCTTGTGCGTCCCCACCAGCAGCCGCACCGTCGCGCCCGCCATCTGGCCCTCCCGCGCGCTGCTCCCGTCTCGCGCGCCGAGTATCGCGCGCCGCGCGCGACCGCCCACGCGCAAAGGTCGACGCGCGCGCTACGCCGCCATCAGCGGCGCACCACGTACGTCCCGGCCAGCTTGTCGTGCCACGTCTGGCCTTCGCCGTCCCACAGCGCCCACATGTACCCCAGCAGCAGCGCCGCGAAGCTCACCAGCCCGACGAGGCCGCGCGTGAACCCGCGCAGCGCGCCCGGCCGCCGCCCGTCGGAGCGTAGCGCGCGCACTCCCACGACCTTCTTCCCCAGCGAGACGCCTGTCACGCCCCCGACCAGGAAATACCCGCCCGCCAGCACGCCCCACACAACGGCCGTTGCGACCGTGAACTCGTTCGTCGCGGCCCGCGCCTCGACTCGCCGCTCGAGCTCGGCCTGGCTCAGGTCGGGGTGCCCGCGCATCTCGTCCACCGACACGCCGAACACCGTCACGATTCCCGCCACGAACGACAGGAGCGCCAGCACCAGCACATCGACGGCGAACCCCGTGAGCCGCCGCCCGAACGTAGCCACCTCGAACGTCGTCTCGCCGAGCTGCACCGCACGGCCCCGGGTGGCACGAGCGCCGGCTTCTTCGTACGCGCGCACCTTCGGCGCCGGAGCGCTCGCGGGGGCATCGCTGCGCGCCGGCTCCGCGCGCACCGCCGCCGCCTCCGCCGCCCCCGCGACGAACGGCGGCCCCACGATGGGCCGCCCGCAGCGCGCGCAAAACGCGTCGTCGTCGCGCGCCTCCGTGCCACAGCGCGTGCAGAACACTGCCATCAGCGCGTCCCTTCGGGCGTGCCCCGTGCGCCCATCCTCGCCCGCGCACGCGCAGCGCGCGAGCACCGCCCGAGGCCCGCGCAGGCCGTCGGGGCGCTACGCGTCCGGCGGCGGCGGCAGCGCGTCCGCGCGCGCCATGAACTCCTCGTGCTGCAGGTCCGCCTCCGCCGCCCGTCGCACCAGGTCCAGCAGCCGGCCGCGGAACGCAGTCTCCACCGCTGACCCCACGCTCCGCGCGTACGTCGCCAGCACGCGCCCGCCCTGGATCGGCAGCGCGAACAGCGGCTGGATCAGCGGGCGCGTCCACGCCACCTGCGCGTCGAACTGCTCGTCCCCCGCGAGGTGGAACGTCACCAGCTCGTGCCACGCGCCGTGTGTCGACCCCGCGCCGAGGCTGTGCATCGCGCGCGCCGAGGGCTCGCCGATCGCCACGAGCCGCTCCGGCAGCGGTGGCCAGCCCCCGGCCGCCCCCGGCAGTGGCACCTCCGCCGGCGTCAGCTGCGCCAGCCGGAACTTCCGCTCGATGGCGAGCCGCGCGCGCTGCTCCATCGGCAGCTCGTCGCCGCCGCGCAGCTCGCGGTTGCGTGCGAGATGGTCGAGCAGCTCGCGATCCGGCCGCAGCGCCTCGACGACGAACGCCTGCGCGCGCTCCGGCCCGCCCCGCAACAGGTACGCGAGATCGACCACCGACTCGAACAGCAGCCGGTCGAACAGCGCCTGCAGCTCGCCGTGCCCCGCGAACGTGCCCGCGATCAGCGCGCGCGTGTACTTCACGATCCGCACCAGCAACCCGCGCCGGATCGCCGCGTCGCGCCCCCCGTCGCCGTCCGCACGCACCTCCGCGAGCAGCGCCGCCAGCTCGCCGAACTCCGTCGCCAGCCCGACCGCGACCTGCCGGAACGGCTCGTCCGAGCGCGCATGCTCCAACCGCCGGCGGTCGACGAGCTCGGGCACCGGCCACGCGCCCTCCGGCGGCAGTCCCGTCACCGCCATGCACGACCTCCTCGCCGCCCCGCTCGCCGACGCGAGGGCGCACCGCCGAGCCTACAGCAGCGGCCGCCCGTGCTCGGCGATCTCGGCGTCCCGCTCCGCGCGGCGCAGCGCCTCGCCGGAGCAACCGAACGCGTGCAGCTGCCGCTCGAACATGTCGCGCGTGTGCACCGCGTGCAGCAGCTCCGCGCGCGTGAACTGCCCGCCCGTGTCCTGCACCACCGCGTGGTAACGCCGCCACTCGCGATAGAGCGCCAGGCACTCTTCGCCGTGCTCGTGCCCCGCCGCGAACGCCGCTGCTTCAGCCATCGTCCGAGTCTAGGCCACCCGCGGGCGCCGCGCGCCTAGAACACCCGCTTCGCGAGGCCCAGCACGCCCTGGCTCCACGGCACGCGGTGCGTCACGCCGCTCTGGTGCGCGAACCGGTCGAGGTTCGCCACGTACCAGCGATAGTTGCGCAGCAGCGCCTCGCGATTCGAGTAGCGCGGCGTCCACCCCAGCACCCGCTGCGCCTTCTCGATCGACACGAAGCTGTCCTTTGTCGCCGTCTCGTACACCCACTTGTACAGCGGCGACCACCCCAGCCGCTCCAGCACGCGCAGCGTCCAGATCGCCGGCGCGGCCGGCAGCGGCACCATCGACTTGCCATGGCCCGCCTCGTCGAGCACCGCCTGGTAGTCCTCGCGCATCGTCGCGAACTCCGCTGCGCCGATGTTGAACGTGTCGTTCACGCGCTCCGCATCGAGCGTCGCGGCGAGGTAGATCGCCGCGCACAGATCCTCGACGTCCAGCAGCTGGTAACGGTTGCGGCCAGAGCCGAGCAACGGGAAGCGGTGTCCTGTGTACGCCCAGTCGTACAGCAGCGCGAACACCCCCAACCGCTCCGGTCCCACGAAGGACTTCGGCCGCACGATCGGCACGCACAGCCCCCGCGCGCGGAAGTCGACGCACAGCGCCTCGGCCGCCACCTTCGCCTCGCCGTACGCGCCCACGCCTACGAGGCGGTCCGTCTCGTACAGCGGGTGATGATCGGGAATGCCGTACACCGCCGTCGACGACACGTGCACCACGCGCGGCACGCCCAGCTCCAGCGCCGTCTCCAGCACCATGCGCGTCCCCTCGATGTCGGTCGAGCGGATCTGCTCGTCGGGGTACAGCGGCAGCGCCGCCGCGGTATGCACCACCACGTCCGCGCCCGCGAACGCCGCGCGCACATCCTCGCGGTGTCGAATGTCGCCCGTCACCTCACGCACGCGCGACCGCTCCGGGTAATCGAGCGGCAGCAGGTCCAGCGACACCACCTCGTGCCCCCGCTCGAGCAGGTACCGCACGAGGTTGATGCCCAGGAAGCCCGCCCCGCCCGTGATCGCGAATCGCATGTTTGTCCTTACCGCAGCTCGTACACCGTGATCTCGGGCGCGCGCACCGGCAGCACGTCGGTGCGACCCATCGCCACGGGCCGCGGCAGCGCGTGCTCCGGCGTGAACCGCTGCACC
>CAMDBZ010000008.1 GCA_945889565.1 Thermoflexus hugenholtzii JAD2
GGGGCTGCGCTTCGCGATTCGCGAGGGTGGCCGCACGGTGGGCGCGGGTGTGGTCACCGGGGTGACCGAGTAGCGTCGAGCGGTAGTTCGAGCGGGTAACGTCGAGGGTAGTGCAGCGGGTAGTTCGAGCGGGTAGCTCGAAAGGCAGGCGGGGACTGTGCCGAGGCAACGCATTCGTATCAGGCTCAAGGCCTATGACCATCGCGTGCTGGACCGCTCTGCTGCGCAGATCGTCGAGGCAGCCGAGCGCACGGGTGCGGCGGTCGCGGGGCCGGTGCCGCTGCCGACGCGCATCCGCAAGTACACGGTGATTCGCTCGCCGTTCATCGACAAGGACTCGCGCGACCAGTTCGAAACGCGCACGCACAAGCGGCTGATCGACATCTTCGAGCCGACATCGCGCACGGTGGACACGCTTATGCGGCTGCAATTGCCGTCCGGCGTGGACATCGAAATCAAGCTGTAGCAGGCGGGACCGCAGGGCATCATGGTTACCGGGATGATTGGTCGCAAGATCGGCATGATGCGCCTGTATGACGGCGCGGGGCGCGCGCGCGCGGTGACCGTGATCGAGCTCGGCCCGAACCGCGTGACACAGGTGCGCACGCCGGAGCGTGACGGGTACTCGGCGGTGCAGCTGGGCTTCGAGGCGGGGCGCAAGCGGTTGACGCGCGCACAGCGCGGCCACTTGCGGCGCGCGCGCATCGAGGCTCCGCTCGGCGTGCTGCGCGAGTTCCCGCAGAACGGTGACGCGCCGGAAGTGGGCCAGGTCGTGACCGTGGATACGTTCAGCGCGGGCGCGTACGTGAATGTGACCGGCGTGTCCAAGGGGCGCGGGTTTGCGGGCGGCGTGAAGCGCTGGCACTTCAGCGGCGGACCGAAGACGCACGGGCAGTCAGACCGGCACCGCGCGCCCGGATCGGTTGGCGCGGGCACCACGCCCGGCAAGGTGTGGCGCGGGCAGCACATGGCTGGTCACATGGGCGCGCGTACCGCGACGGTGATGAACGTGCTGGTGGTGCTCACGGACCCCGCGCGCAACCTGCTCTTCGTCGAGGGGTCGGTGCCCGGGCCGAACACCGCGGTGGTGACCGTGATGCCGGGCCGTCGCGCCCCGATGAAGCAGTACACGCCGCCAACGCTCGTCGCGGTTGCGGCGCCGGCTGACGTCGAGCCGCTTGTCGATACGTCGGCGGAGCACGCGGACGATGCTGGTGATGCAGTCGATGACACGGCGAACGCCGAGCCAGCGGTCGAGGCGGCCGATGGCGAGGTGACCGAATGAAGCTCGATGTGCGTTCGGTGGCCGGTGCGGCACTCGAGGCGATCGACGTGGACGACAGCGTGTTCGGCCTGGAGCCGAACGCCGCGGTGGTGCACCAGGCGCTCGTGGCCCAGCTCGCGGCGCGGCGCGCCGGGTCGGCGCACACGAAGACGCGGGGCGAGGTGCGCGGCTCCACGCGCAAGACCAGCCGCCAGAAGGGGCTCGGCCGGGCGCGCATGGGCTCGATTCGCTCGCCGCTGCGCCGCGGCGGCGGCGTGATCTTCGGTCCGGCGCCGCGCTCATACGTGCAACGGCTGCCCAAGCGGATGCGCCGGCTGGCGATTCGCTCGGTGCTGTCGGCGCGCGCGCAGGAGCAGCGGCTCGTCGTTGTGGACCGATTGGGGCTCGACACGCCGTCGTCGAAGGCCGTCCGGGGCATGCTCGCCGCGCTCGGCGTAGAGCGCTCGGCGCTGATTGTGACGGGCGCGGCGGATCGCAACGCGCACCTGTCCGCGCGCAATCTCGATGGCACGCGCGTGCTGCCGGCGGACACGCTGAACGTCGGCGACTTGCTGTCGCACCACACAGTGCTGCTGACCGTCGACGCCGTGCGCCGCATTGAGGCGCTGTGGGGTGGCGAGCGCGCGACGCTGCGTCGCGCCGCGGTGCCGGGAGCGTAGCGATGTCGAAAGCGATCCACGCCTACGAGGTGCTCCGGCGCCCGATCGTGACTGAGAAGAGCACGATGCTGTCGGCGCAGAGCAAGTTCGTGTTCGAGGTGGCGATCAAGGCGACGAAGCCGCAGATCGCCGCCGCCGTCGAGCTCGCGTTCCCGCACGTGCACGTGCAGACGGTGAACACGATGAAAGTACGCGGCAAAGAGAAGCGCATGGGGAAGACGTCCGGGCGGCAGGCGGCGTGGAAGAAAGCGATCGTCACGCTGCAGGCGGGCGAGCAAATCCAGGTCTTCGAGGGGGTCTAGCGATGCCGGTTCGCAAGTTTCGACCGACCTCGCCCGGCCGTCGCGGGGCCACCGGGTTCTCGTTCACCGAGATTACGAAGCACACGCCTGAGAAGTCCTTGCTCGCGCCGAAGAAGCAGCGTGCCGGGCGCAACAACCGCGGCGTGATCACCGTGCGCCACCGTGGCGGCGGGGCGAAGCGCAAGATTCGCATCGTGGACTTCCGGCGCGACAAGCCGGGCGTGCCCGGCCGCATCGCGGGCGTGGAGTACGACCCGGGACGCAGCGCGCGCATCGCACTCGTGCACTACGCGGACGGCGAGAAGCGCTACATCGTGGCGCCAACGGGCGTCGCGGTCGGGCAGCAGATCGTCTCCGGGCCGAGCGTGCCGATCACGATGGGCAATACGCTGCCGCTGGCGGCCTTGCCGCCCGGCACGACCGTGCACAACGTGGAGCTGCAGCCGGGGCGCGGGGCGCAGCTGGCGCGGGCGGCGGGCGCGGGCGTGCAGTTGATGGCGAAGGACAACGGACGCGCGCTGCTGCGGCTGCCGTCCGGTGAGATGCGATACGTGTCCGAGCTGTGCATGGCGACGGTGGGTACGGTCGGCAATGCGGAGCACGGGCTGCTCAAGCTCGGCAAGGCCGGTCGCACGCGGCACCGCGGCAGGCGGCCGCAGGTGCGCGGCTCCGCGATGAACCCCGTCGACCACCCGCACGGTGGTGGCGAGGGCAAGGCCTCGATCGGTATGCCCGGGCCGAAGACGCCGTGGGGCAAGCCCGCCCTGGGCTTCCGCACGCGTAACAACAAGCGCACGGACCGCTCCATCCAGCGGCGCCGTGGCAGCGGGCGAAGGTAGGCCGCGATGTCGCGATCCACGAAGAAGGGCCCGTACGTGGAGCCCCGGTTGCTCCAGCGCGTCGAGGCGCTGCAGCGCTCCGGGACGAAGGCGGCGATCAAGACCTGGTCCCGCGACTCCACGATCATGCCGGAGTTCGTCGGGCTGACGATCGCGGTGCACGACGGGCGCCGGCACGTGCCGGTGTTCTGCACGGAGAACATGGTCGGGCACAAGCTCGGCGAGTTCGCGTTTACGCGCACGTTCCGCGGTCACCGCGGGCGGAGCGAGACGACGTCGAGGGCACGCTAGTGGAAGTGCGCGCGCTTGCGTCCAACCAGCCGGTTTCGCCGTCGAAGGTGCGGCTGGTGCTGCGGAGCATTGTCGGCCTGCCGGTCGGCGAGGCGCTGTTGGTGCTCGAGTACCTGCCGCAGCCGTACGCACGCATTGTGTGGAAGACCGTGAAGTCGGCGGCGGCGAACGCGGAGAACAACTACAACCTGAACCCGGACCAGCTGCTGGTGAAGCGCGCCGTCGCCGGGGATGCGCGCACGCTGAAGCGCTTCAAGCCGCGATCGCGTGGACGGGCGAGCCCGATTCTGAAGCGGTCGTCACACATTGAGATCGTGGTTGAGGGGAACGAGGGGTTCTAGATGGGGCGAAAAGTACACCCCTACGGGTTCCGCCTCGGCATCACGCGGGACTGGCAGTCCCACTGGTTCAGCGAGCGCGACTACGCGAAGCTCGTGCAGGAGGACATACGCCTGCGTGGCCTCGTGATGCGTTTGCTGCCGGACGCGGGCATTTCCGCGATCTTGATCGATCGCAACGCGAACCAGCTCAGCCTGACGGTGCGGACGGCGAAGCCGGGCATCGTGATTGGTCGCGGCGGGCAGAACGTGGAGCAGTTGCGCGGCGCGCTCGAACGCGCGACGGAGCGGCGCGTGCGCCTGAACATCGAGGAGATCCGCGTGCCGGAGCTCGATTCGGCGCTCGTCGCGCGCTCGGTGGCGGAGCAGCTCGAGCGGCGCGTGGCGTTCCGCCGCGCGATGAAGCAGTCCGTGCAGCGCACGATGCAGCGCGGCGCGCTCGGCTGCCGCGTGCGCATCTCGGGTCGCCTCGGCGGCGCGGAGATGTCGCGGTCGGAGGCGGAGATGCAGGGGCGAGTGCCGCTGCACACGCTGCGCGCGGACATCGACTTCGGCATCTCGGAGGCGAACACGACGTTCGGCAAGATCGGCGTGAAGTGCTGGATCTACAAGGGCGACATCGACCCGCGGCAGTCGCCGCTGGCGCTCGCCGGCATCGACACAGGGGAGTAGCGCCATGCTGATGCCGCGGCGCGTCAAGTATCGCAAGCAGCACCGCGGCCGCCGCGCGGGTGCGGCGATGACCGGTAACTCGGTCGCCTTCGGCGAGTGGGGTCTGCAGGCGCAGACGACGGCGTGGGTGGACGCGCGCCAGATCGAGTCGGCGCGGCGCGCGATCACGGGGTCGCTGCGGCGCGGTGGCAAGGTGTGGATTCGCATCTTCCCGGACAAGCCGGTGACGAAGAAGCCGGTAGAGACGCGCATGGGCAAGGGTAAGGGCCCGCCCGACCACTGGGTCGCGGTGGTCAAGCGGGGCCGCGTGATGTTCGAGGTGGCCGGCGTGTCGGAGGTTGCGGTGCGCGAGGCGTTCCGGCGCGCGCACCACAAACTGCCGGTCGACACGAAGGTGATCGGCCGCGAGGAGGGCTCGTAATGCCGCGCAAGCTGGCGAGCGAACTGCGCGAGCGTGACGACGCGCAGCTGCGCGCGGACCTCGAGTCCGCGCACGAGTCGCTGTTCAAGCTGCGCTTCCAGTCCGCGACACGGCAGCTTGCGGACGTGTCGCAGGTGCGCAAGACGAAAAAGCAGATCGCACGCCTGAAGACGCTGCTCGCGGAGCGCGTCGCGGCGGGGGGAGCGTAGGCCGATGACGCAAGCAGCCGCAGGCGTGCGCGCCGTGAACCGCAAGGCGCGGGTGGGTACGGTGGTGTCCGACAAAGGCGACCAGACGATCATCGTGTCGATCGAGCGGGCGTCGCAGCACCGCCTGTACCACAAGGTGATTCGGCACACGAAGCGCTACCCCGTGCACGACCCGGAGAACCTGGCGACGCTCGGCGACACGGTGCGCATCGAGGAGTGCCGGCCGATCAGCAAGACGAAGCGCTGGCGGCTGGTCGAGGTGCTGGTGGAGCGCGCAGTGGCGCAAGTGGCGCCGACATCGATCGACGCGACGCTGGTGAGCGACGTGCAGCGCGCCGCTTCCCGCGCGCAGGACGAGGCGGCCGCGGCGAGCGCCGCGGCAGGCGCGGCCGAGGCATCGAGCGAGGCGCAGGGTGCGCCGGCGGCTGCGGATGAGCAGGCGTCCACGTGATCCAGCAGCAGAGCCGGCTCAAGGTCGCGGACAATTCTGGTGCGCGCGAGTTGATGTGTATCCGCGTGCTGGGCGGGTCGCGCCGCCGCTACGCGGGCGTGGGCGACACGATCGTCGCGTCGGTGAAGGAAGCGCAGCCCAACAGCAGCGTGAAGAAGGGCGATGTGGTGCGCGCGGTGGTCGTGCGCGTGTCGCACCCGTACCAGCGGGCGGACGGCTCCGCGATCAAGTTCGATGAGAACGCTGCGGTGCTGCTGGCGGACAAGCAGGGCAACCCGCGGGGCACGCGCATCTTCGGGCCGGTGGCCCGCGAGCTGCGCGACCGTGAGTTCATGCGCATCGTGTCGCTGGCGCCGGAGGTGCTCTAGTGGCGGCCAAAGTGCGGCGCAACGACACCGTGGAGATCACGACGGGCAAGGACCGCGGCAAGCGTGGCGAGGTGCGCCGCGTGCTGCCGAAGGAGCAACGACTGGTGGTGTCCGGCGCAAACATCGTGAAGCGGCACCGCCGCCAGCGGTCGGCGACCGAGGCGTCGGCGATCGTGGAGCTCGAGGCGCCGCTGCACGTGTCGAACGTGCGCGTTGTGTGTCCGGCCTGCACGCAGGCCGTGCGCGTCGGCTTCCGTATCCTGGAGGACGGCCGCAAGATCCGCTACTGCAAGCGCTGCAACGAATCGGTCGACTAATGACGACGAACAGCACCACGATTCCCGAGCTCAAGCGCCGCTACCGCGCGGAGATCGCGCCCGTGCTCGCCAGCGAGTTCGGGCTGCCCAACCCGATGCAGGTGCCGACGCTGCTCAAGATCAGCGTCAACATCGGTCTTGGCGAGGCGCTCACGAACGGCCGCGCGGTCGAGTCGGCAACGGCGGACCTCGCCACGATCACCGGTCAACGGCCGATCGTGAACCGGGCGAAGAAGGCGATCTCCAACTTCAAGCTGCGCGAGGGCAACCCGATCGGCGTGTCGCTGACGCTGCGCGGCGACCGGATGTGGCAGTTTTACTACCGACTGGTGAACACGGCACTGCCGCGCGTGCGGGACTTCCGCGGCGTGCCGGCGAACGCGTTCGACGGGCACGGCAATTACGCGCTGGGCCTGACGGAGCAGCTCATCTTCCCTGAGATCTCGTTCGATTCGGTCGAGCGGGTGCGCGGGATGCAGGTCAACATCATCACCTCGGCACCGAACGACGAGCAGGGCAAGCGCCTGCTGCAGTTGCTCGGCATGCCGTTCGTGAAGAGCTAGCGGAGCGAGCGCGATGGCGAAGATGTCTAACATCGTGAAGTCGCAGCAGCCGGCGAAGTTCGCCGTGCGGCACCGGAACCGCTGTCCGGTGGTGTGGGCGAAGCGCCCGTGCGGGCGGCCGCGCGGCTACATGCGGCAGTTCGGCATGTGCCGCATCTGCTTCCGGACGTTGGCGAATCAGGGCAAGCTGCCCGGCGTAAAGAAGTCCTCGTGGTGATCGGCGCGTCCGCGCGGCGACGGCCCCGGGAAGGCAGGCGAGCAGACAGATGACGATGTCGGATCCGTTGGCAGACATGTGCACGCGCATCCGCAACGCGGTGGGCGCGCGGCACGAGCAGGTGCGCATCCCTGCCTCGAAGGTGAAGGCCGCCGTCGCGGATGTGCTGCAGAAGGAGGGCTACATCTCCGGCTACAGCGAGGAGAGCGAGGGCGCGCGGCGATACCTGCGGCTGCGCCTGAACTACCGCTCCGATCGACGCGCGATGCTCGCAGGGATCCGCCGCGTGTCGCGGCCGGGGCTGCGCGTGTACGTCGACAAGGGTGAGATTCCGCGCGTGTATGGCGGGCTCGGCATCGCGATTATGAGCACGTCGCAGGGCGTCATGTCGGGCCACGAGGCCTGGCGGCAGCGCATCGGCGGCGAAGTGCTCTGTTACGTCTGGTAGGAGCGAACGTGTCGCGCATCGGTAAGCTCCCGATCCCGGTCCCCGCAGGCGTCGACGTTGCGATCGACGGGCAGGAAGTGCGCGTCCGCGGCACGCGTGGCGAGCTGGCGCACGCGATGCACCCGTCGATTGGCGCGACGCTTGATGAGGGGCGCATCGTCGTGACGCGACCCTCGAACGCGCCGACGCACCGTGCGCTGCACGGGCTGACGCGCGCGCTGCTCGCGAACATGGTGCACGGCGTGTCGGAGGGATTCCGCAAGTCGCTGGAGATCCAGGGGACGGGCTATCGTGCGGAGCTGCGCGGCCAGCAGTTGGTGCTGACGGTCGGCTACTCCCATCAGGTGCCGATGGACCCGATCGACGGCGCGGCGTTCGAGCTGGAGTCCCCGACGCGCGTGCACGTCGTCGGTATCGATAAGCAGGTCGTCGGCCAGCAGGCTGCGCTGATCCGCAAGGTACGGCCGCCGGAGCCGTACCGCGGGAAGGGCATCCGCTACGCCGGCGAGCAGGTCCGCCGCAAGGCGGGCAAGACCGGGCGCTAGGAGCAGAGCGATGTCGCTACAGGACACCGCGCGCGCGGCGCGCATCCGCCGCCATGAGCGGCTGCGCAAGCGCGTGCAGGGCACCGCCGATCGGCCGCGGCTCGCCGTGTTCCGTTCGTCGAACCACATCTACGCGCAGCTCATCGACGATCGCGCGGGGCGCACGTTGGTGCAGGCTTCCGACATGGAGTCGGCCACGCGCGCTGCGGGCGGGACGAAGACGGAGCGCGCGAAGCAGGTGGGCGCGCTGGTGGCGCAACGCGGGCGCGCGGCAGGAGTCGAGGCGGTCGTCTTCGACCGCGGCGGGTTCGCGTACGCCGGTCGTGTGCGCGCGCTGGCGGATGCTGCGCGCGAAGAAGGGCTGGTGTTCTGATGGTGCAGCGACGCAGCGGCGAACGCAGCGACCGCGGCCCACGGCGCGAGCGTCGGCGGGACGACGACGAGTCGTCGGAGTTCATCGAGAAGGTCGTGTTCATCAACCGCGTGGCGAAGGTGGTCAAGGGCGGCCGACGCTTCTCGTTCACGGCCATCGTCGTCGTGGGTGACGGCGCGGGCAAGGTCGGTTTCGGCATGGGCCGCGCGAACGAGGTGCCCGAGGCGATCCGCAAGGGCGGCGTGATCGCGCGGCGCTCAATGATCCAGGTGCCGATGCGGCAGGGGACGATCGCGCACGACATTGTGTCGAAGTTCAAGGCGTCGACGATTGTCATGCGTCCCGCGTCTGCGGGGACCGGGCTGATCGCGGGCGGCGGCGTGCGCGCGGTCATGGAGGCGGCGGGCGTTAAGGACGTGCTGACGAAATCGCTGGGCTCGAACAACCCGGTGAACACGGTGCGCGCGACCATCGAGGGCTTGAAGCTGCTGCGGCAGCCGGCCGACGTGGTCGCCGCGCGGCGCGCGTTCGCGCAGGCGGCGGTGTAGCGATGGCGAGCCTGCGCATCACGTGGACCAAGTCCGCGATCGGCTACGCCGCGGATCAGAAGGCGACGATTCGCGCGCTGGGCCTGAAGCGGTTGCACCACACGGTGGAGCACGAAGACTCGCGCAGCATTCGCGGCATGGCGCACAAGGTCGCGCACCTGGTGACCGTAGAGGAGCTCCCGTAGTGGACCAGCACTCACTGCAGCCGCCGAAGGGCGCGAAGCACGCGCGCAAGCGTGTGGGCCGCGGGCAGGCGTCCGGGCAGGGCACGTACGGCGGGCGCGGACGCAAGGGCCAGAAGGCGCGCGGCGGCGTGCGCGCGCAGTTCGAGGGCGGGCAGATGTCGATTGTGCGCCGGCTCGGCCACAAGCGCGGCTTCCGCAACTTCACGCGTGTCGAGTACCAGGCGGTCAACCTGCGCGACCTCGCGCGCTGCTTCGACGCGGGCGCCCGCGTGGACGCGGAAGCGCTGGCGGCGGTGCGGCTGATCGCGAGCGCGCAGACGCCGTACAAGGTGCTCGGCAACGGCGAGCTGCCGTACGCGCTCACGGTGATCGCGCCGCGCCTGTCGCAGGCCGCGAAGGACGCGATCAGCGCCGCCGGTGGGAGCTTCGATGAGCAGGCGGCCGCGGAGCACCGCGTGCGCGACCGCATCCACCGCCGCAAGGCCAAGGCGCAGGAGGCCTAGCCCGCATGGCGACGCAGACCGTGCGGCCACGCCTGATGCAGGCGGGTATCGACGCCTTCCAGCAGACGGAAGTGCGCCAGAAAGTGCTGTTCACGCTCGCGCTGTTGCTCGTGTTTCGCATGGTGGCGCACATCCCCGTGCCGGGCGTCGACGCGGACCAGTTGCGGGAGACGTTCGACAACAACGCGATTCTCGGGTTCCTGAACATCTTCTCGGGCGGCGCGCTCCGGAATCTCTCGGTGGCGGCGCTGGGCGTGTACCCGTACATCACGGCGTCGATCCTCATGCAGCTCGCGGGCGGACTCGTGCCGCGGCTCGCGGCGCTGCAGAAGGAAGGCGAGTCCGGCCGCCAGCGGCTGCAGATATACACGCACTGGCTGACCGTGCCGCTCGCGGTGTTGCAGGGCTACGCGCAACTGCTGCTGATCCAGCAGCTCGGCGGCGTGACCGGGGTCGGCTTCGGGGCGGACACGTTCCTGCCGACGGTGGCGTCGCTCTTCTCGATGGTCGCCGGCACGATGTTCCTCGTGTGGCTGGGTGAGCTGATCACGGAGAAGGGCATCGGCAACGGCATCTCGTTGATCATCTTCGGCGGCATCGTCGCGGGGATGCCGGGGCTGCTCGGCGGCGTGATCGGTGGCGGCGGCATCGGCTTCGGGCGGCTGGTGTTCCTCGCGCTCGTGACCGTGGGCATCGTCTACGCGATCGTGCTCGTGCAGGAGGGGCAGCGCCGCGTCCCCGTGCAGTACGCGCGGTCGACGTTCCGCGGGGGGCGCATGTACCGGCAGCAGGGGCAGACGCATATCCCGCTGCGCGTGAATTCGGCGGGCATGATCCCGCTGATCTTCGCGTTCTCGATCATGATCTTCCCGCCGGCGTTCTTCCAGTTCGTCGCGCGCACCGTCGACGTCGGCTGGATGGCGAACGCGGCGGACTTCCTGCAGCGCGCGCTGTCGCCGACGGAGCCGATCTACTGGCTTGCGGTGTTCCTGCTGGTGTTCATCTTCACGTACTTCTACACGGTGGTCGTGTTCCAGCAGCAGAACCTCGCGGAGAACCTGCAGCGGCAGGGCGGCTTCATCCCGGGCATCCGGCCGGGGCGGCCAACGCAGGAGTATCTGACGCGCGTGCTGATCCGCATCACTGCGGGCGGCGCGTTCTTCCTGGGCATCATCGCGATCGTGCCGTTCGTGACCACGCGGTTGTTCGACGTGCAGTCGTTGCAGATCAGCGCGGCCGGCCTCCTCATCGTCGTCGGCGTGGTGCTCGATACGATGCGCCAGCTCGAAGCGCAGATGCTGATGCGCAACTACGAAGGGTTCATCTCCTGATGCAGCTGATCCTGCTGGGGTTGCCCGGTGCGGGGAAGGGCACGCAGGCGGCGCTGCTCGCGGAGCGCCTCGGGCTGCTGCACATCTCGACGGGCGACATGTTCCGCCAGGCTGCGGCCGAGGGCACCGAGCTTGGCGCGCGGGCGCAGCAGCACATGGCGCGCGGCGAGCTGGTGCCGGACGAGGTGACGATCGCGATGCTGCTGGAGCGCATCCGCCGGCCGGACGCCGCCGCCGGCATCATGCTCGACGGCTTCCCGCGCACGATCCCGCAGGCCGAGGCGCTGGACCGTGCGCTTGTGGAGCTGGGTCGCGCCATCGACGCGGTGCTGTACATCCAGGTGGCGGAGGCGCTGCTGGTCGCGCGGCTCACCGGCCGCTGGGGCTGCCCGAGCTGCGGCGCCATCTACCACCAGCTGAGCAGCCCGCCACGCGCTGCGGGCGTGTGCGACCGCTGCGGCACGACGCTCACGCAGCGCGCCGATGACCAGCCGGCCACCGTCCAGGCGCGGCTCGACACGAACCGCGCCTGGACCGAGGCGCTGGCCGAGTTCTACGGCGCGCAGGGCAAGCTGCACGCCATCGACGGGACGGGCGAGCCTGCGGCCATCACGGAGCGTCTGCTCGGGGCAATCAGCGCCGTGACCAGCGGCACGGGGAAGGCGTAACATACTCGGATGCCGGTTATGTCCGTCACAGTCAAGTCCGCCGCCGAGCTTGCGCGCATGCGCGACGCGGGGCGCCTGAACGCCGAGGTGCGCGCGCTGCTGCGTGACGCCGTTGCGCCCGGGGTGACGGGCCGCGACCTGGACGAGCTGGCGAAGCGCGAGATCCGCGCGCGCGGCGGCGTGGCGACATTCGTCGGCTACGCGCCGGGCGGTCGGCCGCCCTACCCTGGCGCGATCTGCTACTCGGTGAACGAGGAGCTGGTGCACGGCATCCCGTCCGACCGCGCGCTGCGCGCGGGGGACATCGTGAGCATCGACCTCGGCGTCACGTACGCGGGGTTCGTCTCGGACGCGGCGTTCACGGCGGCCGTCGGCGACGTGCCGGAGGCGGTCGCGGAGCTGCTGCGGCGTACGGAGCAGTCGCTGTGGGCGGGCATCGCGCAGGCGCGCAGCGGCAACTACCTCGGCGACATCTCGCACGCCATCGGCACGGTCGGCGAGCAGGCGGGGTACGGCATCGTGGAGGGGTACGGCGGGCACGGCGTGGGGCGCGAGATGCACGAGCCGCCGCACATTCCGAACTACGGACGCCCCGGCGTCGGCTACCGCCTGAAGGCCGGCATGGTGCTCGCGTTGGAGCCGATGTTCGCGCTCGGGCAGCCGGACACCGAGGAGCTCGAGGATCACTGGACCGTGCGCATGTGCGACCTGAGCCTGTGCGCGCATTTCGAAGAGACCGTGGCCATCACCGAAGGTGAGCCGGACGTGCTCACGCGCATCGTGGCGTAACGCTGCAGACGAGGACAACGCTTGCCGGAACGCAGGACGCGGCAGCCGAAGCAGAAGAAAGAGGTCATCGAGGTCGAGGGCGTGATCAAGGACGCGCTGCCCAACGCGATGTTCGATGTCGAGCTTGCGAATGGCCACCACGTGCTTGCTCATGTCTCAGGGCGGATGAAGGTGCACTACATCCGCATCCTGCTCGGCGACCGAGTGCTGGTGGAGTTGAGCCCGTACGACCTGAAGCGCGGGCGGATTACCTACCGCTTCCGCTAGCGGAGGCGAGGGAACGGCGATGAGGCGATGAAAGTATCCGCGTCGATCAAGAAGCGCTGCGAGCGCTGCCAGATCATCCGCCGCCACCGGGTGCTGCGGGTGATCTGCGTGGTGCCGAAGCACAAGCAGCGACAGGGCTAGCAGTAAGGTTAGGAGCGCGCCATGGCACGCATCGCCGGCGTCGATATCCCGCGGGACAAGCAGGTGCTGTTCTCGCTGCCGTACATCTACGGTGTCGGCCGTCCGAAGGCCGCGCAGATCCTCGAGCAGACGCAGATCGATCCCACGACGAAGGTGCGCGATCTCACCGACGACGAGGTGGCGCGGCTGCGCGCCGTCGTCGAGGGCGGGATGATCGTCGAGGGTGACCTGCGCCGCGAGATCCGCCAGAACATCCAGCGGCTGATCGAGATCAACTGCTTCCGTGGGCAGCGGCATCGTCGCGGGCTGCCCCTGCGTGGCCAGCGGACGAAGACGAACGCGCGGACGCGGCGCGGGGTGCGGCGGACGGTGTCCGGGAAGCGCAAGGCCGCGCGGAAGAAGTAAGCGTGGGGCGGCACGGCCGCTCAACGAGACGGCATGGGGACCATGGTCCGGCGTTCGGGCGCCGGTGCTGCAGGGAGTATCACGATGGGTCGAGCGCAAACACGACGCACGACGCGCCGCCGCGAGCGGAAGTCGGTTCCGCGCGGGCGCGCGTACGTGTCGTCCACGTTCAACAACACGATCATCACGCTCACGGACCCGAACGGGAACGTGGTCGCCTGGGGCTCCGGCGGCACCGCGGGCTTCAAGGGCTCGCGCAAGAGCACGCCGTACGCGGCGCAGCTGGCCGCCGAGGGCGCGGCGCAGCGGGCGATGGAGCACGGTCTGCGCGAGATCGAGGTGTTCGTGAAGGGTCCCGGCGCCGGGCGCGAGGCCGCCGTGCGCGCGCTGCAGTCCTCGGGCGTGCGCGTGCTCTCGATTCGTGACGTCACGCCGATTCCGCACAACGGCTGCCGCCCGCGGCGCCGGCCGCGGCAGTAGGAGGATTCGATGGCCCGTTACACCGGACCCAAGTGTCGCAAGTGCCGGCGCTACGGCGCGTCGCTGTGCGGCACGCTGAAGTGCGCCGTGGTGCGCCGGCCCAGCCCGCCTGGACCGCGCTCGCTGCGTCGCCGGAAGATCTCCGATCGCGGCCAGCAGCTGATCGAGAAGCAGAAGGTGCGCTACGCGTACGGGTTGATGGAGAAGCAGTTCCGCCACTACTACGAGGTCGCGGTGCGCCGCCCCGGCGTGACCGGCGACCTGCTGATGCGCTCGCTGGAGGAGCGGCTGGACAATGTCGTGTTTCGGCTCGGCTTCAGCTCGACACGGGCGCAGGCCCGGCAGCTGGTGTCGCACGGGCTGGTGGCGGTCAACGGCAAGAAGCTCGACGTGCCGAGCGCGCGAATGAAGGTCGGCGCCATGATCGCGCTGTCGGAGCGCGGCGCGCGTTCCGAGTACGCGAAGACACTGAAGCTGGAGATCGACGCGCGCGACGTGCCCGGCTGGCTCGAGATCGACCGCTCGGCGCTCGTCGGGCGCATGGTCGCGGAGCCGGGCGCCGGCGACTATGACTCGCACTTCAACCCGAACGCCATCGTGGAGTACTACTCGCGGTAGCGTCGGCGCCGGCATGCGCCGGCGTCCGTACACCGCGCAGCCAAGGCAGGTGGAATGCATGGCCGAACTGCACATCCCCGAGATCCGCGTCGAGCTGGAGGACGGCGACTACGCCAAGGTCGTCGCCGAGCCGCTCGAGGCGGGTTTTGGGACCACGCTGGGGAATGCGCTGCGGCGCATCCTCCTTGCCTCGCTTCCCGGCGGGGCGATTACCTCGGTGCGTGTCGAGGGCGTCGATCACGAGTTCTCGACGCTGCCGCACATGCAGGAGGACATCACCGAGTTCCTGCTGAACCTGAAGGAAGTGCGCCTGCGCGCCTTCTCCGACCGCCCCGCGCGGCTGTTCCTGGAGTCGTCCGGCGCGGGCGTGGTCACGGCTGGTGACATCCAGGCGACCGCGGACTACGAGGTCGCGAACCCCGAGCTGAAACTCGCGACGCTTGACCACGCCGACGCCTCGCTGGTCGTCGACCTCAACGTCGAGTCCGGGCGCGGCTATTTGCCGGCGACCGTGAGCGAGGGGCTACCGATTGGCGTGATCCCGGTGGATGCGCTGTTCACGCCGGTGCGGCGCGTCAACTACCACGTCGCGCACACGCGCGTCGGTCAGGACACGGACTTCGACCGCCTCGAGCTGGAAGTGTGGACGGACGGTACGATCACCGGGCCGATGGCCGTCTCGCTCGCCGCCGAGATCCTGCGCGAGCAAATGCTCGGCTTCCAGCGGCTTGGGCGGCCGGAGCCGGCGCTCGTTGGCCAGGTGGTGGAGATCAGCGGCGGCTTCGACGGGTACGAGACGCCGATCGAGGCGCTGGACCTCTCCGTGCGCGCGTACAATTGTCTCAAGCGCTCCGGGCTCACGACCGTCGGCGCGATCCTCGAGCGCTCCGAGGAGGAGCTGCTCGCGCTGCGCAACTTCGGCGACAAGTCCTACGAGGAGCTGCGCGACCGGCTGGTCGCGAAGGGCTTCCCCGCGCCGCGCATCGACACGCGACGCCAGCCGACGGTGCTGCCGCTCGGCGGCGCCGGCCCGGTGGCGGTCGCGTCGCCGCCGGAGCGGCGTGGCGTGGAGATCGAACCCGACGAGTCGGTGGGCTCGCTGGGCGCTGCGCTGATCCAGGCGCTGCGCGAGGCGGGCGACGACGACAGCGACATTGCCGATGGCGAGGACGACGACGCGTGAAACACCAGATAGCGGGTCGCCGCTTCGACATGCCCACGGATCGGCGTCGCGCGCTGTTCCGCGCGCTCACCACGCAGGTGCTGAAGCACGGCGCGGTGCGCACCACGGAAGCACGCGCGAAGGAGATCCGGCCGATCGTCGAGCGCATGGTCACGCTCGGCAAGCGGGGCACGTTGCACTCGCGGCGACAGGCGCTGGCCTACGTGTACGAGCCCGCCGTCGTCGAGAAGCTGTTCGGTCCGATCGCGACTGAGTTCGCGACTCGCCCCGGTGGTTACACACGCATCTCCCGGCTGGGGCCGCGCAAGGGCGACGGCGCGATGATGGTGCAGATTGAGCTGCTGTCGTGAGCGAAGCCGCGCTCGATGAGTGCACCGCTTCTGGCGCCGGCGCGGCGGATCGCGCTGCTGGTCGCGTACGACGGCGCGGCGTTCGCCGGCTCGCAGGCGCAGGCGGCGGGGCTGCGCACGGTGCAGGGCGAGCTCGAGGCGGCGCTGGCGCGCTTCACGGGCGAGCGGCAGCGGCTGCGGCTTGCGGGCCGTACGGACGCGGGCGTGCACGCTCGCGGCCAGGTCTGCACCCTCGACACGACTTCTGGGCATGGTCCGGCGCGCTTCGTGACGGCGCTGAATCGCTACCTGCCGCAGGACGTGGCGGTGCGCGACGCGACGCTGGTCGCGGCGGACTTCGACCCGCGCCGGCACGCGCTGATGCGCAGCTACGAGTACCGCATCGCGCATGGGCGGCCGCGCTCGCCGCTGCTGCGACTGTACAGCTGGCAGCTGCGCCCGACGCTGGATGTCGCGGCGATGCAGGCGGCGGCGACGACGTTGCCGCGTGCGATGGTGGACTGGTCGGCGTTCGCGGGGGGGCTCGCGCCTGCGCGGTCGCCGCTGCGCTCGCTCGCCGCGTGCGACGTGCAGCAGGTGGGCCTGCACGCGCTGCGCGTGCGTGTGCAGGCGGAGAGCTTCCTGCCGCAGCAGGTGCGCCGCATCGTCGGCGCGCTGAGCCGGGCAGGGACGGGGGCGCTCACGCCGCAGGCGTTCGCGCGGCTGCTCGAGGGGGCGGCGAGCAGCGCGGGGCCGGTGGCGCCCGCGCACGGACTGACCCTCACGGACGTACGCTACGCGCCAGAGGCGCTGCATTGGACCGAGGACTGCGATGACGACGATGCCCTCGCCGACGGCGAATAAGCACGCGACCACCAAGACGTTCCGGCTGCACGCTGGCTCCATGGACCGGAGCTGGCACGTGCTGGACGCGAACGACCGCCCGCTCGGGCGGCTGGCGGGCGAGGCGGCGCGCCTGCTGATGGGCAAGCACAAGCCCACGTACGAGCCGCACCTGCCGATGGGCGACTTCGTGATCATCGTGAACGCGCGCCAGATCGCGCTCACGGGGTCGAAGGCGCAGCAAAAGGTCTACTACCGCCACTCCGGCTACCCGGGCGGCCTGCGCGAGCGCAGCGTGCGCCAGCAGTTGGAGCGGGACGCGCGGCGCGTCGTGGAGCACGCGATCCGCGGGATGCTCCCGAAGGGGTCGCTGGGCCGCGAGTTGTTCCGCCACCTCAAGGTGTACTCCGGCCCCACCCACCCGCACGAGGCGCAGGTCCGCGCCGGCACGGGCGCACGCGTCCGCCAGCGCACCACCGCCGCTGAGTAGCGGTACCGCAGCAAGGGAGCCTCCATGACCACTGAGCACTACCACTACGGCCTCGGCCGCCGCAAGTCGGCCGTAGCGCGTGTGCGGCTCTACCCGGGCACCGGCACCGTCGTCGTGAACGGCCACCCGCTGGAGCAGGTGATCGTACGCGCGTCCGCCCGGCAGGATCTGCTGCGCCCGCTCGCCGCCACCGACACGCAGCGCCGCTTCAACATCCAGGTGAAGGTCGCGGGTGGCGGCAACACTGGCTGGGCCGGCGCGATCCGCCTCGGCATCGCGCGCGCGCTCGTGGTCTCCGACGAGCTGTACAAGAAGCCCCTGCGCGCCGAGGGCCTGCTCACGCGCGACCCGCGCGAGAAGGAGCGCAAGAAGTTCGGCCTCAAGCGCGCGCGCAAGGCGCCGCAGTTCACCAAGCGCTAGCGAGCCTGTTCGGCGCGTTCAATAGCCCTTGTCGTTCGTCTCGACGTAAGTCGAACCGCGAGTAGCGGTCGCGTGCCGATATCGAGGAGCGGCGGCGCTAGCTGCCGGAGGCGAGCGCCTGCTTCAGCCAGTCGCTCACGCGCACCGGGTACGGGTCGGCACCGTTCAGCACCGCCGCGTACAGCGACACCCAGTCGGCGAGGTAGCACGCGCGCAGCAGCGTATCGAGCGGCTCCGTGCCGCCGATCAACAGCTCGTCGTGCGGCACGCCCGCCTCGTCGAGCGCGTGCGCGGTGAGCCGCACGCGTAGGCGGTTGCGCGGGTGCAGCGTTGGGGCGTCGAGCAGCAGCACGTGCAGCGCCTCGCGCGCGACGTCCGGGCCCGGGAAGCCGACGATGAGGTTGTGGTCCGCCTCGGGCAGCGCGGCGAACAGCGCCCACTGCTTCGCGTTCTCGCTCAGCTGGCCGGCCCAGCGGCGCGCCGCCACCTCCAGCAGGTCAGGCCCGAGGATCACCGGCACGCGGCCGGCGATGCGCCTGGCGAGCTGCTTCGCTGCGTTGCGCTCCTCCGGCACGTCGAGGCCCCAGTCGTCGGCGCAACCGCTGAGCTCGGCGAGCGCGGCGTCGACGGCGCCGGGCGCGAGCGTCAGCAC
>CAMDBZ010000009.1 GCA_945889565.1 Thermoflexus hugenholtzii JAD2
ACGTCGCCTCGTCGATGGCGATGCCCGCCGCCGCCCGCGCGCGTCGCGCGTCCCGCTCCGGCTCGCCCGCCGTGATCACACGCGCGACGCCCGGCGCCAGCGGCGGCGTCCGCACGTACTCGAGCACCGCACCGAACTCCCCCGTGAACGCACCCGCCTCGCCGAACGCCGTCGGATCGATGGCGAGCGTGAACAGCCCGTTGCCGCCGCTCGCGCCATCCGCACGGCTCGTGCCCGCGCCCGAGAGCGCGCCCGCAAGCGCCTCCACCAGCAGCGCCAGCCCGAAGCCCTTGTGCAGCGCCTCGCCGCCCAGCGGCAGGATCGCCCCGGGCGGCGGCCCGTAGTAGGCGCCCGGATCCGTCGCCGGCCGGCCCTCGCCATCGACGATCCACCCGGGCGGCACCGCCTCGCCCCGGTTGCGCGCCACCCGTAGCTTGCCCTCCGCCACCACCGATGTCGTCATGTCGAGCACGAACGGCGCGTCCGCGTCCCCCGTCGGCGCCGCGAACGCGATCGGGTTCGGCGATAGCCGGCGCGCCACGCCGCCCGGCGGCGCCATCACCTGCCCGCCGCCGTGGTTATTGACCATCGCCAGCGCCACGCACCCTTGCGCGACGCCCTGCTCGACGTACGCGCCCAGCCGCCCCACGTGCCCGCAGCGCCGCGCCACCGCCACCCCCACGCCCGCCGCGCGCGCCTTCGCCACCGCGTGCGCCATGGTGTCGCGTGCCACCACCTGCCCGAAGTTCCAGCCGCCATCCACGACCGCCGTCGACGCCCCCTCGCTCACCACGCGTGGCGTGGCCCCCGCCACGATGCGCCCCGCGCGCAGGTGCTCGAGGTAGCGCTCGACGCGGATCACGCCGTGCGAGTCATGCCCCAGCAGGTTTGCCTCCACGAGGTGCGCCGCCACCGTCGCCGCATCGCCCGCGGGCACGCCCGCCCCCGCGAACACGCGCGCGACGTATTCGCGCAGCGGCTCCGCCGCAATCGTTGGCATCGTGCCCCCCGTCTTCAGCACCGGCCCTTGTCTCGCCCGAGTATCCTCCACCCATGAGCACCACTACTCGCACGACCTCCGCCACAATCGCCCCAGGCGCCGCCGCCTACGACCTCATCGACTCGCCCGTCGGCACGCTCTTCGTCGGCGTGTCGAGCGCGGGCCTGCACCGCGTCGAATTCGTCGACGCCACGCGCGGCGAAGCCGCCCTCGCGCCGCTGCTCGCACGCGACGCCAGCCTCGAGCCAATGCGCGACGCCGCGAACCCCGAGCTCGTGGCCGCGATCGCCGCCTTGCGCGCGTACTTCGCCGGCGCCGCCGCGACGTTCGCGCTGCCGCTCGCGCCGCGCGGCACGCCGTTCCAGCTCGCCGTCTGGCGCGCCCTGCTGGACATCCCCTCCGGCCACACCTGGAGCTACGGCCAGCTCGCGCGCGCCGCCGGCTGGCCGGGCGCGGCGCGCGCCGTCGGCGCCGCCGTCGGCCGCAACCCGCTTGCCGTCGTCATCCCCTGCCACCGCGTGATCGGCGCGAACGGCACGCTCACCGGCTACGGCGGCGGACTCGATCGCAAGCGCTGGCTGCTCGCGCACGAAGCGCAAGCGCTCGTCGCCTAGCGCGCGCATCCCGCATCGCACATGCGCGAGCGTCGCTACGCGGCGTCGCGCATGTGCACGCCCTCGTCAGCCGGGTACGGGTACAGCCAGCTCGCGCGCCGCCGCTGCCCCACGCCCTCGACGATCTCGAGGTGGTCCCGGCGCAGCTCCGCCGGCGAGCGCAGCCCGCAGGAGCGCACCACCACCATCAGGTCCTCCTGCAGCGCGCGCGCGTAGTTCGCCACACGCGAGCGCTTCTCCTCCAGCACCAGCCCGCGCTGCCGCCACGTGCTCTGTGTCGCCACCCCCGTGGGACACTCGTTGGTGTGGCAGCGCAGCGCCTGGATGCACCCCAGCGAGAACAGGAACGCGCGCGCCACGTTGACGAGGTCCGCGCCCAGCGCCAGCACGAACGCCGCGTCCGCCCCGTTCGAGACGCGCCCCGCGCCGATGATCGTCACCTGCTCCCGCACGCCGTGGCGCCGGTACGCGTTGTCCACCGCCACGATCGCGTCCGTCAGCGGCAGCCCCATGTGGTCCGACAGCGACGGCGGCGCGGCGCCCGTGCCGCCCTCCGACCCGTCGACCGACACGTAGTCCGGCCCGCGCCCGCTGCGCGCCAGCTCCGCCGCCAGCTCGTCGACGAACGCCGGATCGCCCACCACGATCTTCACGCCCACCGGCACCGGCACCGTCGCCTTGATGCGCTCGATGAACGCCAGCAGCGACGCCATGTCGTGGTACTCCGCGAAGCGATTCGGCTGCAGCGACGGCTCACCCGCGGGAATCCCGCGGATCGCCGCGATCTCGCGCGTCACCTTGGACGCCGGCAGGATGCCGCCCTTGCCCGGCTTCGCGCCCTGCCCCAGCTTCACCTCGATCGCGCGCACCTGCGGCAGCGCGCCGATCGCGGCGAGCCGCTCCCAGTCCATCGCGCCGTCGGGCGTGCGCACGCCGTACTTCGCCGGACCGATCTGGAAGATCACGTCCCCGCCGCCCGACATGTGATGCTCGGACAGCCCGCCTTCGCCGGTGTTGATGTAGCACTGCGCCTCTGCCGCGCCTACCGCCAGCGCGCGCACCGCCGCCGCCGACAGCGCACCGAACGACATCGGCGCCACGTTCACGCGCGAGCGCACCGCGAACGGCCGCGGCCGCCCCGCGCCGATCACATGCGCCTCGCCCAGCGTCGGCGCCTCGTCGTGCAGCGTCGGGAACGCCGACGGCAGGAAGTGAAACGCGCCCGGTCGCGACGGATCGAGCTGCGTCCCGAAGCCGATCGCGCTGTTCACGCCCTTCGCCGTCTGGTACACCCACGACCGCTGCGCGCGGTTGAACGGCCGCTCTTCGAGGTCGTTCGTGACGATGTACTGCCGCAGCTCCGGACCAAACGTCTCCAGCAGATAGCGCAGCCGCCCCACCAGCGGGTATACGCGCCGGATCGAATGTCCCCGTTGCACGAGGTCGTGCACCGTAAGCAGGGCGAGCACGGCCACCGTTGCGGCGCCCCCGACGAGCCATGCCTCCATGTGCGCACACCTCCGGTTCAAGCATCGACACGCGCCGCCCCACCCCGGAGGCCGCCGTCGGGAGAACCCCTATCCGCGCCCCCGTTGCGCCGTCGCGCGCAGCCAGCCCTCCACGAGCGGCACGAGCTCACTCAGCCGTTCGATGCGCCCGTCGGGCGTCACGTCGTACCCGGGCACCGCGGGGTTATGCCGCAGCACCGCGCGCAGCCCCGCCTGCTGCGCCCCATGCACATCGTCGAACGCGCGATCGCCCACGAACACGGCGCGCCCCGGCTCGCGCACCCCCACCGCCGCCAGCGCCGCCGCGAACGCCGAGGCATGCGGCTTCATGTACGACAGCTCGCTCGAATACACCCGCGCGTCGATCAGCGCCGCGAGCCCGTCACGCTCGAGGAATCGCTCGTGGAACGCGCGTGGCCAGTGCGTGTTCGAGAGCAGCCCGATGCGCAGCCCGTACCCGCGCAGCGCGCGCAGCACCTCCGCCGCCTCCGCGTCGTGGCGGATGTGCGGCGTCCACGCGTCGAGGTAGCGCACCGCCGTCTCCTCCAGCAGCGCCTCCGCGACGTCCGCGCCGAGCGCCGCGCTCGCCTCCGCCAGCAGCTCGGCGAGCGTCCCGGCGCGCTGGTCCGCCACTGTGCGCTCCCAGAACGCCGCCTCCACCGCCGCCAGCCGCGCCGCCACCCGCGCCTCGTGTGCAGCGAGATCGCCCGGCGCGCCCGCGAACTCGACGTGTGGCGCGAGGTGGTGCGCCGCCAGCTGCCACATGTCCAGCAGCTCGACGGCCGCGTACTCCGCCAGCGTGCCGCCCCAGTCGAAGATCACCGCGTCGAGCGCACCACCCTCACCCGCCCCGCGCGCCGTCAATGCGCCGCTTCGTAGGCGCGCTCGCCCGCGCGGATCGCCACGGCCAGCCGGTTCTCCGCCGGCGGCAGCGGGCACGACCAGCACTCGTCGTACGCGCAGTACGGGTTGTACGCGTAGTTGAAGTCCAGCCGCACGCGCCCGTCGCCGAGCTCCGGGAGCTCGAGATAGCGCCCCGCGCCGTACGTCTCCCCGCCCGCGTTCGCGTCCTGGAACGGCAGGAACAGCCCGCCCGTCGTCATGCTGCGGAACACCGTCAGCGCGTGCGCTTCACCGTCCACCGCGAAGCGCACGCGCGCCCAGCGCTCGTACCGCGCCGCGTCGCCGCGACTCGTCTCCATCTCGATCACCTCGCGCTCGTCGAACGGCTCCGGCGCCACATCGAACCCCAGTTCCGGCGCTTCGGCGTAGTAGCGCAGTCCCGCGAACGTCGCCCGCGCCCCCTCCGGCAGCGGCGACTCCTGCGCCGTGCGAAACCACGCGTCCTTATCCCGCCGAAACTCGTCGAGCTCAGTCACGCGTACCTCCGCCTCCCACAAGCGAGCCGCGTCAACCGCCGGCGGACCGATCGTACTGCGCGCAGCCTGACTACCGGGACCAGCCGTCCCCGCCCCCACCGTGCGATGCTGCACCCGTGCCAAACGCCGCGATCGAGCTTGAGGCCCTCACGAAGCGCTACGGCAGTGTGCTCGCGCTGGACGACGTCGAGCTGCGCGTCGAGCCCGGCGAGCTGTTCGGCTTCCTCGGACCGAACGGCGCGGGCAAGACCACGGCCATCCGCATCCTCGTCGACCTCATCCGCCCCACCGCCGGCCACGCACGCGTGCTCGGCCTCGACGCCCAGCGCGATGCGCGTGCCGTGCGCGCGCGCGTCGGCTACCTGCCCGGCGACCTGCGCCTGTACGAGCATCTGACCGGCCACGAACTCCTCGAACTGATCGCGTCGCTGCGGGGCGGGACGGTCGACGCGCGCTACCGCGACGACCTGATCGCGCGCCTCCAACTCGACCCCTCGCGCGCGATCGGCGAGCTCTCGCGCGGGAACCGCCAGAAGGTCGGCATCGTGCAAGCGCTGATGTCGCGCCCCGCGCTCGTGCTCCTCGACGAACCGACCAGCGGCCTCGACCCGCTCATGCAGGAGGAAGTCGAGGCGCTGCTGCGCGAGACCGTGCGCGACGGCGGCACGGTGTTCTTCTCCTCGCACGTGCTGAGCGAAGTCGAGCAGATCTGCACGCGCGTCGCGATGCTGAACCGCGGCGCCATCCTCGATGTCTTCGACCTCGCCGAGCAGCGCCGGCTCGCGCCGCGCACCGTCGCCGTCACCTTCGCTGAGCCGCCGCCCGCCGACGCGTTCGCCGGCCTCGCCGGCGTCACCGTGCTCGCGCACGACGGCCGGCGCGTCGAGTTCGCGGCGCGCGACGGCATCGACGCGCTCGTGAAGCGCCTCGCCGCGTTCACCGTCACGACGCTGGACACCCACGAGCCGTCGCTCGAAGAGCTGTTCCTCGCGCGCTACCAGCAGGACGCCACGACCGCCGCGCCGGGCGGCGCACCACCGGAGGGCGCACATGCCGCTTCTGCGTAAAGCGCTCTTCGACGACCTGCGCTGGCACGTCGTCGGCTACGGCATCGGCCTCGGCGCCTGGGCCGCGATCATCGTCGCGCTGTACCCGACGTTCCGTGATTCGATGTCGGAGCTGGAGCTCCCCGCCTGGTACGGCGAGTTCCTCGGCACCGCCGACTGGACGACGCCGCGCAACTTCATCCAGATCGAGCTGTTCTCGTGGATCCCACTGCTGCTCATCGTCTACACCGTCGTCGCTGCTACCGGCGTCATCGCCGGCGACGAGCAGCGCGGCACGCTCGAGCTCGTGCTCGCGCAGCCCGTGAGCCGCACGCGCGTCTTCCTGGAACGCGCCGCCGCGGTCGCGCTCGGCACTGTTGTGATCTGCGCGTGCACGTCGCTCGGCTTGCTCGCAGTCTGGCCGTTCGTCGACCTGCCGGGCCTGCCGCTGAGCGACCTGCTGGCCGCGCCCTTCGGCATGCTGCCGCTCGCGCTGCTCTTCGCCGCGCTCGCGCTCTGCCTCGCCGCCCTCCTGCCGACGCGCGGCGCCGCCGCCGGCGTCACCACCGCCATCGCCGTAACCGGCTACATCGCGCTCGCCGTCGCCGACCTCGCCGATGGGTTCGACGCGCTCCGCTACGTCACGCCGTTCTACTACGCCGACCAGAAAGCGCTGCTCACGGAGGGTGTCGTCTGGTGGCACCAGGGCGTCATCGCCGGCTCGACGCTCGCGCTGCTCGCGCTCGGCTGGCGCGCCTTCGAGCGCCGCGAGATCGGCATCGGCCGCTCACCCTGGCGCGAGCTCCTCCGCCGCGCCGCGTAATGTCGATGTCAGCCGCGCGCACTCGGCAGCGTTCGTCACCAGCAGCTCGCCCACCGCCCCGCGCCGGTCCCCGCGCGAGTTGATCGCGCGGCGCGCCGGCACCACCTCGGTGCAGTACCCCGCGAAGTCGTAGCCCCCACGCAGCCACGGGTCCGCCGAGTTCGACAGCAGCACCGCCACCCCGCGAACCGTCAGCGTGTCGATGCACTGCTTCAAGCGCACCTGCTCCGCACGCCCGAACGCCTGCCGCGTGTACTGCGTGAAGCTTGACGTCACCGAGAGCGGGTGGAACGGCGGGTCGAAGTACACGAAGTCGCCCGGCCGCGCGTCCTCGCACGCCTCCGCGAAGTCGAGCGTGCGCAGCTCCACCCCAGCGAGCGCGCGCGACGCCGCGCACAGCGTCTCCCGGTCCGCGATGCGCGGCGCGCGGTAACGCCCGTGCGGCACGTTGAACTCGCCCCGCTGGTTCACGCGGTACAGCCCGTTGAAGCACGTCTTGTTGAGGAAGATCAGCCGCGCCGCGCAGTCGAGCGGCGCCTCGGGCGTCGACGCGCGCACCTCGTAATACATGCGCTCGCGCTCCGCCGCGTCCCCCGCCAGGTAGCACGCCTCCAGCGCCCCGAGCCGCCCCGCGAGCGCCTCCGGCGCGTCCCGCACCGCCGCGTACGCCGCCATCAGCTCCGCGTTCGCGTCGGCGAGCACTGCCCGCCGCGGCGCCCGAGCAGCGTCGCTCGCCAGCGCGAAGAACAGCGCCCCCGCCCCCACGAACGGCTCGAAGTACGTGCCGATGCTCGCGGGGCAGCGCGCCAGCAGCTCCGGGAGCAGCTGCGTCTTCCCGCCGGCCCACTTCAGAAACGGCCGTGCCTGCACGCGTGGAGTCTCGATGGCGCGCGCGCCGCGCGCAAGGCGGGTACCGACGTCGGCGCACCCCCCGCCGCAGACATGCAAACGCAACCGCTGCGAAACATCGCCGCAACATGGGGGCAAACGCCCCGAAACAGCGCGCGAGCATTCTCCCAGCGTCACCAGTACATGCAGGTCGATAATGGGAGGGTACGTGGACACCGGAGACACCGCGTGGATGCTCACCAGCTCCGCGCTCGTGCTGTTCATGACGCCGGGCCTGGCGCTGTTCTACGGCGGCATGGTCCGTGCAAAGAACGCGCTCGGCATGCTCATGAAGAACTTCATCGCCATGGGCATCGTCACCATCACCTGGATAGTGGTCGGCTACTCGCTCGCCTTCGGCCCGGACATCGGCGGCGGCCTCCTAGGCGGCCTGGACTACTTCGGCCTGAAGGACGTCAGCAACATCATCCCGGAGGGTGAGCTCGGGGCCATCCACGGGGCGACCGTCCCCGACTCCGTGATTATGGTCTTCCAGATGATGTTCGCCATCATCACCCCCGCCCTCATCTCGGGCGCGATCGCAGAGCGCATGAAGTTCACCGCCTGGGTCGTCTTCATCGCCATCTGGTCGATCGTCGTCTACGCCCCCATGGCCCACTGGGTATGGAGCGCCAACGGCTTCATCTTCAAGGACCTGAAGGCCGTCGACTTCGCGGGCGGCACCGTCGTGCACATCAACGCCGGTGCGGCCGCGCTCGCCGCCGTGCTCGTGCTCGGCCCGCGCCTCGGCTTCCGCCGCGAGATCATCCGCCCGCACGCGCTGCCGCTCACGCTGCTCGGCGCGGGCATGCTCTGGTTCGGCTGGTTCGGCTTCAACAGCGGGTCGGCGTTCGCCGCTAACGGCCTCGCCGCCAACGCCTTCATCGTCACGCAGATCGCCGCCGCCGTCGCCGGCACTGTGTGGGCGCTCATGGAGCACATCCGCCACGGCAAGGCCACCACCCTCGGCTTCGCCTCCGGCGCGGTGGCCGGGCTCGTCGCCATCACCCCCGCCTCGGGCTACGTCGGCCCCGTGGGCGCCATCGCCATCGGCATCGCCGCCGGCGTGATCTGCTTCCTCGCGCTGCAGATCAAGTTCAAGGCCAACTTCGACGACGCCCTGGACGTGGTCGCCGTGCACCTCGTCGGCGGCATCCTCGGCTCGCTCATGGTCGGCCTGTTCGCGGACAGCGAGCTCAACCCACTCACCGCCGACGGCCTGTTCTTCGGCGGCGGCGTCGAGCAGCTCGGCCGCCAGGCCATCGCCGTCGTGATCGCCTTCGGCTACTCCTTCGTGCTCACGTATGTGCTCGCCCGCATCCTGGACGCCACAATGGGCTTGCGCGCCGCCGAGGCCGACGAACGCCGCGGCCTCGACCTCGCCCTGCACGAGGAGCAGTCCTACGTCTTCTCTGAATAGCGCCGCCCCACCCAGCACGCGCAGGAAGGCCGCACCGGGAAACTGATCATCGCCTACATCAACCCCTTCAAGCTCGATGAGATCCGCGACGCGCTGAAGAACGCAGGCGTCTCCGGCCTCTCCGTGAGCAACATCCAGGGCTTCGGCCGCCAGGCCGGCCACACCGAGACCTACCGCGGTGCCGAGTACGAGGTCGACTTCGTGCCCAAGGTCCGCGTCGAGGTGCTCGCCGACGACACCCTCGCACCCACGATCATCTCGACCATCGAGACCACCGCGCGCACCGGCTCGCTCGGCGACGGCAAGATCGCCGTCCTCCCCGTGGAGGACGTGATCCGCATCCGCACCGGCGAGCGCGGACGCGACGCGCTGTAGCCGCGAGCCGAGCGGCGCCGCGTGACCGCCAACGCCGAGCCGGCCGAAGGACCCACGGGCCCCACCGGCCGCGCCGCGCTCGCACCGTTCCTGGAGGCACGCACCGCACCCGCGGTGCGTGCCTCCCTGCAACGCGGCCCCGCCGGCATCACCCTGCTCGCCGACGCCCTCGACGAGGCACTCCGCACGCTCGCCACCCCAGCCGCGCGCCCCGGCCTCGCCGTCGTCGCGCTCGGCTCGTACGGCCGTCACGAACAGTGCCGCCACTCGGACGTCGACGTGATGCTGCTCGTCGACGGCCCGCCCGGCGACGCCGTCAACGCCATCCTCTACCCGCTCTGGGACACCGGCCTGCGCATCGGCCACTCCGTCCGCAGCATCGACCAGGCGATCAGCGCCGCGCGCGAGAACGTCGAGACGCTCACCTCGCTGCTCGATGCGCGGCTTGTCGCCGGCGACGCGCATCTCTTCGAACGCTACACGCACGCGCGCCGCAAGCTCGTGCGCGGCGAGCGCCGCCGCCTCGCCGCGGACCTCGCGCGGCAGCACCGCCAGCTCATCGAGCACGAACCTTGGCAGCTGCAAGAGCCGAACCTGAAGTCCGGCCGCGGCGGCCTGCGCGCGTTGCAGGCGATCCGCTGGCTCGCCGCCGCCGACGCCTTCGCCGCCGGAGCCGCAGCCCCCCCACCGCTCGACCCCGCGCTCGAGGCCGCGCGCGTGCAACTGCTGCGCGCGCGCCATGCCCTCCATGCGCTCGAAGACCACCCCAACGACCGCTATCGCCAGGACCTCGCCGCCGACGCAGCACGCCTGCTCGGACGATCACGCGCAGAGGCCGGCCGCGCGCTCTTCGCGGCGCTCCGCACGGTAGATGTGGCCGCCTCCGCAGCCCTGTCGACGCGCCCCGCTGCCCCCCGGACGCTCACACAGCGCCTGCCCTGGCGACGCACGCAGCCCCCGGCCGCGCCCGCCACTGACGACGTCGACGGCGAGGCAGCAAGCGACCTCGAAACGCTCCTCCAGCGGCTCCGCACCGCCGGCCCCGGCGCGCTCGACCCGCTCCCCCCCGTCGCCTGGCTCGAGCGCCTGCTGCCCGAGTGGGAGCCGCTACGCTGCCTCCCCCACGTCGCCCCGTTCCACCGCCACCCCGTGGACGTGCATTCGTGGCGCACCGTCGCCGAAGCGCGCGCCGCCACCGCCAACGACGCCGAGCACACCGCCACGCCGATCGCCGCAGCCGCGCTCCACGACGGATCTGGCGCGGCCGATGCGTACGACGAGCTGCTGCTCGGCGCGCTGCTGCACGACATCGGCAAGGGCCACGACGGCGACCATAGCCGCGTCGGCGCGATCATCGCCGAACGCTTCGCCGCGCGCGCAGGCCTCGACGCCGAGGCGTCGCGCCGCCTCGTCACACTCGTCGCGCAGCACCTACTGCTGCCCACCGTCGCCACCCGCCGCGACATCGCCGACGAACGCGTGATCCGCGAGACCGCCGCGCTCGTCGGCGACGCGCGCACGCTGCACCTGCTGTACCTCATCTCCGTCGCCGATGCGCGCGCCAGCGGCCCCGACGTCTGGAGCCCATGGAAAGCGCAGCTCATGCGCTCCCTCTACCTGCGCGTACTCGACGGGCTCGAAGCCGCGCCCGGCGCGGAAAGCGTCCTCACCCGCCGCCGCCATGACGTCGTCGCCGCCCTCACCAGCCGCTTCCCCGCAGCGGCCGTCGAGCAACACATCGCTCAGCTCCCACCGGCCTATCTGCTCTCCATCCCGCCCGAAGTGATCAGCGAGCACCTTGAGCTCATCGCTGCCGCGAACGGCGGCACCGCCGTGCAGCACAGCCGCGAGGCCGGCGTCGACCGCCTCACCATCGCCACGCGGGACCGCCCCGGCATCCTCTCGCTCCTCGCCGGCACGCTCGCCGTGCACAACGTGAGCGTGCTCGGCGGCAGCGCCTACACCCGCGACGACGGCGTCGCCATCGACGTCATGTACGTCGCCGACGGCCTCGGCTACGGCATCGACGAGCGACGCTGGCAGCGCATCAGTGAAGCGGTGCCGCTCGCCCTCGCCGGCCGCTTCCCCATCGACGAGCGCCTCGCCGAGACACGCGCCGCCTACGCCACCGCCGCGCCCGCACCCATCCCCACCACCGTCCACGTCGACAACACCGGCTCCGACCGCTACACGATCGTCGAGGTGAGCGCCGCGGACCGCCTCGGCCTGCTCTACGCCATCACCCACGCCCTGCACACGCTCGCCCTCGACATCCACCTCGCCAAGGTCGACACCATCGGCCGCGAAGTCGTCGACGCGTTCTACGTGCTGCGCGAGAACGGCCGCCGCGTCGAAGCCCGCGACGAGATCGACCGCCTCATCCGCCGCGTCCGCGACGCCGTCGCCGCCCTCGACACCCCACCCCCCGCCACCACCAGCACCTAGCGCCCGCTCGCTCACCCCGAGCTTCGCCGCTCCGCCGCGATACGCACCCTGGCCGTTCGAGGTTCGAGCTCCCAGCACGGCGTGCCGGTCCGAGGTTCAAGGGGTGAGGCCCGACGTGCGCGCGACTCAAGTCTCACGTTTGAGGTTGGGTTCGGGGGGTTGCAAAGCCGGCGCAGCCCCCTTGAGGGTGGGTGGGCGGGCGGGCTCCAAAGAAGAAATCCCCCGCGGGCGCAGCCCGCGACACCACTCCCATCCGCGCGCCCACGCCAGCGATCGACCCGGCAAACCGCGCCCGCCGGGCTGCCCGGCAGCCCGGCAGCCCGGCAGCCCGGCAGCCCGCGCTACAGCGAGTTCACCCAACCCGCCAGTCGCCCCGGCAACCCCTCCGGGTACGCCCGATGCGCCCCCCCCAGCACCTCCGCCAGCGGCAGCCAGCGCGCCACGAAGCCCCGCTTCCCCTCCAGCGCCCGGATCGGCGCCAGGTCCCCCGGCTCCGCCCCCGGCGCAAACTCACACACGAACTCGAAGCACACCTCGTGCCCCGGCGCCCCGTTGAACTCGAAGCGATTCTCCGTCACCCCCAGCGAAGCCCGCACCTCCACCGCCCGCCCGATCTCCTCCGCGAGCTCCCGCACCGCCGCCTCCGCCGCCCCCTCCCCGAACTCGATCGCCCCGCCCAGCGGCCGGTAGAACTGCTCGCCCTTCACCACGTCATAGCCCTCGGCGCACAGCACGTGGTCGCGATACAGCAGCACCGCCAGCGCCAGCGCCCGCACACGCTTCGGCGCCGTGCGCCGCCTACCGCCTCCCCCGCCTGCCTCCATGCACCCGCCTCACATCGCCCGGAACCCGTGGCACGCCAACGCAGGTGGTAGGATACGCGGCGCGTTCAGCCACGCGCGCGCACCTGACACCGTGCGTGCAGGCTCGCACTCGCTTGATACACGGGCATGGCGGCCACCACAGGTGGCGTGAGAGTGGGGGAGACACCATGGCAGGTGAAAAGGCGATCTACGAGCTCGGCGAACTGCCGCCGCTGGGCTACGTCCCGAAGCAGATGTACGCGAGCCTCATCCGGCCCGAGCGCTTCGGCCCGCCGCGCGACGCCTTCAAGATCGAAGCCATCGACGTGCCCACGCCCGGCCCGCGCCAGGTGCTCGTCTACGTCATGGCCGCCGGCACCAACTTCAACAACGTCTGGGCCGCGCTCGGCCGCCCCGTCAATGTGATCGGCGCGCGCCAGCGCCAGGGCGCCACCGAAGACTTCCACATCGGCGGCTCGGACGCCTCCGGCATCGTCTGGGCCACCGGCAGCGAGGTCACCAACGTCAAGGTCGGCGACCGCGTCGTGCTCTCCTGCGGCATGTGGGACGAGAACGCCGCCGACATCAAAGCCGGCCGCGACCCCATGATGTCCAACACCAACAAAGTGTGGGGCTACGAGGAGAACTGGGGCTCCTTCGCCCAGTTCGCGCTCGTCGACCACTACCAGTGCTTCCCCAAGCCCGAACGCCTCACGTGGGAAGCTGCCGCCGCCTACATGCTCGTCGGCGCCACCGCGTACCGCATGCTCGCCGGCTGGCAGGGCAACATCGTCAAGCCCGGCGACCCCGTGCTCGTCTGGGGCGGCGCCGGCGGCCTCGGCGTGATGGCGATCCAGATCACGCGCGCCATGGGCGGCGTCCCCGTCGCCGTGGTCTCGGAGCAGAACAAAGTCGAGTTCTGCCTGCAGCTCGGCGCCAAGGGCGTGATCAACCGCAAAGAGTTCAGCCACTGGGGCCGCCTCCCCGACATCGACGACGCCGACGCCTTCAACACCTGGGCGCAGGGCGCGCGCGCGTTCGGCGCCAAGTTCTGGGAAGTGCTCGGCGAGCGCCGCAGCCCCACCATCGTCTTCGAGCACCCCGGTGAAGCCACCATCCCCACGTCCATCTTCATGGTCGACAACGGCGGCATGGTCGTGATCTGCGCCGGCACCTCCGGCTACAACGCCGACGTCGACCTACGCTACCTGTGGATGCGCTCCAAGCGCTTCCAGGGCTCCCACTTCGCCAACGTCGCCGAATGCGCCGCCTTCAACCAGCTGGTCGCTGACGGCAAAGTCGACCCTTGCCTCTCGACCGTCTACCCACTGTCCGAGGTCGGCGAAAGCCACCAGGCGATGTACGAGAACCGCCACGCCCCCGGCAACATGGCCATCCTCGTCAACGCCACGAAGACCGGCCAGACCGACATCGACCTGCCCCGCAACTAGCCGCGACACCCGCTCTCCGGCCCCCTCGCCCCGCCCAGCGGGGAGAGGGGGCCGGGGGGGTGAGGGCTCCGGCTGCACCCACCACGCGCCCACCGCTCGAGGAGCCACCCGCACCGTGCCCCTCGAGCGCTGCCAGTTCTGCACTGCCCGCCCCCGCGAAGAGACCGCCGTCCTCCGCTGGCGCGCCGACTCCGACGAGCGCGAACGCCTCACCCTCCAGCTCTGCACCCGCCACCTCGAACGCATGCAACGCGCCACCATCACCCGTGGCTGGCCCCACCAGGGCTGGCTCCACAAAATCGGCTGGTGGTAGGCGCGCAGCGCGCGCCAGGGTCGAACCCCGCCGCTACTGATAGATCACCACGTCCGGCGGCCGCGGCAGCGCCAGCAGCGCGCCCAGAGACAGCAGCGGTGCGTCCCACTGCTCGAACAGCTTGATCGCCGAGCGCTGCGCGTGCGGCGCCAGCGCGAAGCGCTCGAACAGCATCAGCTTCCACTGCGCGCCGCCCCAGCCATCCATATCGATCACCAGCTCCACGCGCGGCTCGCGGCGCAGCAGCTCCGTTCGCGTCAGCATCTCGCCGCGGAACTGGTGCACCATCAGCAGCTTCGCCGGCAGCCGCTCCGCCACCGCCAGCCCGCCGAGGTAGCGCTGCACTGCGTTCAACTCGTCCCCGTCGAGGCTGCCGATGCGCTGCCCCGGCACGCCCCCGCGCGCGCGCATCGCGAACTCCGGGTCCAGTGCGAGGTGCACGAACGGCTCCGCGAGGTACGGCGCGAGCCGCTCCGCCTCCGCCAGCGGGTCGGCCGTGCCGCACTGCACGTCCAGGAACAGCAGCACCCCGGCCGCGCGCGCCGCCTCCACGTACGTCGCGATGACCTCCGGCGCAAGCCGGTCGAGGTACGACCCGTCCGCCATCGGCAGCGGCTGCGCCACCGCCACGATCAAATGCAGCGCCCCCACCGCGCGCCGCGGCCCGTTCAGCGCGTCCAGCTCCGCCGCGCGCCGCACCGCCTCGCGCGCCGCGCCCGCGGCGTCGTGCGCGCCCAACAGCCCCATCACCGGCACGCCCGGATAACCGTACAGCGCCACGATCTGCGCGTCCCCCGCGAGCGGCGTCCAGCGCGCCGCCGCGTCCGCCGCGTGCGCCCCCCACAGCAGGTCCGCCGTCCGCGCCGTGCTCCCGCCATCGACGACGCCCGCAGCCGCCAGCGCCACCTCGGGCGCGGCCGCCTCGACGCCTCGCGGCGCCACCGAGCCGCCCGCGCGGAACGCCGTGCCCACCACCAGCAGCGCGAGCACCGGCGCCATGCCGAGCGCTGCGCGCCACATGCGGCGCAACCCTCGCCCTCGCCGCGCGCGCACACGTGTCGCGTCTGCGTATCGAGGCCCGCGCCTGCGCGCGGTGCGCCGGCTCGCCGCCCCGGGGAGAACCACGGCGGCGAGCGCGGCAACGGCGAAGACGAGCACCAGCCAGGCGAGCTTGCGCGGCACGTCGGCCTCCGCCAGAGGCGGCCCTCGCGGACCGCACCCCCGAAACGCACCCCCGCGCAGGCACCCTAGCACAACCGCTCATGTGAGCAAGCATCTCATCGATTCCCGCCCTACCGCCGGAGCCCCGCGCGCCGATGATCGCGGATGGAGGGTTCCATGCCGCACCTCGCCTCCCACGCACCCGGCGACCGACCGTCGCGCTCCCGCATCGCGGTCCCCGCGGCGGTGCTGCGCGTCGCCCCGCCGCCGCGCCTCGTGCTCTTCAACGCGCACGGCTGGCAGGCGGACCTCGCCCACGCACACACCGTCTACGTCGCGCGCGCCGACAACGCCGCACTGCGCAGCCACCTGCGCCGCCTCGTACACTCGCCCGCGGCCGTCGCGCTCCCGCCCGACGGCGCAGCCTGGGCCCTGCTCGAGGCGCTGCACGGCGAGGCCGCCGCGGTGCTCGCCGCCGACGCCACCCCCACTGCCGCGCACGCACTCAGCGCCACCCTGCACCTGCTCGTCGCGCGCCTCGCGTGGGACCCTGCGCCTTTGCTCGACGCACTCGCCCCCACCGTCGACGCCCCCGAGACGCTCGCCGTCGCCGCCGCCGTCTACGCCGCGGTGCTCGCAGCCGCCGCGGGCCTGCGCGAGCCGGAGCCGCTCGTCCTCCTCGCACTCCTCGCCATCGCCACCGACCGCGCGGCCGGCGACGCCGCCACCGCCGACCGCGCCGAGACGCTGCGCCGTCTCGGTCTGCGCGCCCCTGCGCTCGGTCCACGCGAACGCAGCACGCTCGCGATCGCGCGCGCCTTCGTGCAGCTCACCGCCGCCGGCGACGACGCCACACCGCTCGACCACTACGACGCGCTGCTCGCGCTCGCCGCGCACCCGGAACGCTTCGACCCGCGTCTGCTGCGCACCTTCGTGCGCGTGCTCGGCGCCGAACCGCAACCCGCCGACGCCGCGGACCGCCGCGTCGCCTGATCTCGGAGGCACGACCCCATGGCGCGCGCTATCCTCAACCCCACTCCCCAGCGTGAGACGAGGCGGCGCGTGCCCGTGCTGGTCCAGCAGACGCACCGCGTGCCGCGGCCCGAGCACGCCGCGTACGCGCGCTGGTGCTCGGAGTGGTGGTGGACCTCGCTCGCCACGCGCGGCGTGCCGCTGCTCGCACACGGACGCTGGCAGTTCGGCGGCGCCGACGATGAGTACACGAGCTATTTCGTCTACGACGACCTCGCGCAGTGGGCCGCCGTCCACGACGCGCTCAGCCCGCAGCCCATCGGCTGGCACACCCAGGCGCCGCCCGCCGCCTCACGCCTGCTCGAGCTGGACGACGTGGGCGCGTGGCAGACCCCGCACCTCCCCGGCTTCGGCCCCGGCTCCGTCATCTCGGAGCGCACGTACCACCTCCGCGACTCCGCGCGCGAGCAGTTCGCGCACCTCTCGCGCGAGCGCGTCTGGCCGTGGCTGGAACAGATGGGCGCACGCCTGATCGCCTTCGGCCATGACCCGCTCGGGTCGGCCGAGGAGGTGCAGACGCTCACCGCCTTCCGCTCCCTGGCCGACTGGCAGCAGCTCTCCCACCCCACCGCCAGCCCGGACGCGCCGGCCGACGTCGTGCGCGCGTGGAACCAGCGCGCCGCCCTGCTCACGCACAGCAGCGGCCGCCTGCTGGTGATCGAAGCCGACGGCGCGAAGCAGACGCGCGTGTGACCGACGACGAGCGCCCGCCCCACGAGCCCCTCCCCGAGGCACTGCCCGAAGCGCTGCTCGTCGCCCTCGAAGCGCTCGCCGCCGAGCTCGCCGCGCTCGCCGGCGCCGAGATCACGCAGACGCTCGGCCGCGAGATCATCGTCGAGTACAAGGACCCCGCGCGCGGCGCCCCCGACGCCACCAACCCCGTCTCCGAGGTCGACCGCGCCGTCGAGGGCCTGATCCGCGAGCGCGTCGGCGAGCGCTTCCCCCGGCACGGCATCGTCGGCGAAGAGCTCGAGCTGCACCCCGATCCCACGCACGAGTTCCTCTGGGTGATCGACCCCGTGGACGGCACCACGAACTTCATCAACGGCTTCCCGCTCTTCTCCGCCTCCATCGGCGTGCTGCATCTTGGCCGCCCCGTCGCCGGCGCGATCTGGTGCTCCACCAGCCACGAGCTACGCGCCGGCGTCTACCACGCGCGCGCCGGCGGCTCCCTGCGCTTCGAGGCGCGTGACGTCCCCGCCAGCCGCCCCAGCACCGGCGTGCGCCGTCGCCTCATGGCCGCGCCCGGTGGCGCGCCCGGCCGCATGACCCACTGGGACACCCGCGTCACCGGCTCCACCGCCATCGAGTGCGCGTTCGTCGCCGCGGGCATCTTCGTGTCCGCCCTCTTCTGGAACCCCGCGCTCTGGGACGTCGCCGCCGGGGTCGTGCTTGTCCGCGCCGCCGGCC
>CAMDBZ010000010.1 GCA_945889565.1 Thermoflexus hugenholtzii JAD2
ACGACCTGTCGTGCGTCGCGAACTCCTGCGACGAGGCGGTCTGCCTGAACCGCCACGTGATCGCCGCCGGACCCTCGTCCGAGGTGCTGACCGAGGACGTGCTGAGCCGCACCTTCGAGCGGCACCTGCTCTCGCTGACGCCGGGCGGCCCGCCGCGCTTCGTCGTCGCGCCGCCCGCGAGCGGGCCGCACCCGTGAGCGACGCGCTCGGCTGGCTGCTCGACCCGTACGAGTTCGAGTTCATGCGGCTGGCGCTGGCCGCGCTGGCGATCACGAGCGTGGTCACCGCCGTCGTCGGTGCGTTCGTGGTGCACAAGGGGCTCGCGTTTCTCGGCGACGCGCTGGCGCACGCGACGCTCGCCGGCGTGGCGATCGCGTTCGTCAACGGGCTCAGCATCAGCCTCGGCGCGCTTGTCGCGGCGTCCGTCACTGCGCTCGGCGTCGGCTGGACGCAGCGGCGCGCGCGCGTGTCGGCCGACACCGCGATCGGCATCCTGTTCGTGGCGATGTTCTCGCTCGGCGTGCTCGTGCTATCGCGGCGCACGAGCTACACCCCGGACCTGCTGTCGTTCGTGTTCGGCGACATCCTGGGCGTCTCGCGCGGCGATGTGTTCGCGGCGGCGGTGCTCGGCGCGGCGGTGGTGCTGTTCGTGGTCGCGCTTTACCGGGAGCTCGTGTTCGTGTCGTACGACCCCGCGATGGCGACCGCCTCCGGGCTGCCCGTTGGCGCGTTGCAGTACGCGCTGCTGCTGCTGATCGCCGTCGCCGTCGTCGTGTCGCTGCGCGCCATCGGCATCATCCTCGTGAACGCGATGCTGGTGATCCCGGCCGCGACGGCGAGCGTATTCGCGCAACGGCTGCCCGCGATCATGGCGCTCGGCGCGCTGCTCGCGCTCATCGCCTCGGTCACCGGGCTGCAGCTCTCCTACTACTTCGAGGTGGCCACGAGCCCGACCATCGTGCTGGTCGCGTGCGGGCTGTTCGCGGCGGCGCTCGTCGTCCGGGCGGTGCGCGAGCGGGCGCGCCTGCGCGTCGAGGCGAGAGCGACATAAGGTAGGCGGCGCGGCGCGTGAAACGCCGTTCCTCAGCCCGCCGGCAGCGTCGCGTAGGGTGCTCCCCCGGTTGAGCGCCCTCGTGCCCCCGTCTACGCTGGAGGCGCACTCCTCTCCGGCACGGAGGCCGAACGCGCATGCCCGACGACAACCCCACCGCCGACGCGCCCCAGCCACCCGCGCCCCAGCCGGCCGCGCCGCAGCCGGCCGCGAGCCGGGAGCGCCCCGACCCCAAGTCGATCGACCGCAAGGCACGGCTGCGCATGCCCTCGAACCTGCCCGCCAAGCAGCCACCTGCTGAGCGCGTGCACAACTGGGACGAGGTCTCCTTCCTCTTCGACCCGGAGATCGCGAAGGCGGAGGCCACGCGCTGCATCCAGTGCCCCGCCGCGCCGTGCACCAAGGCGTGCCCCGTCCACAACGACATCCCCGGCGCCTTCTGGCTGCTGGAGCAGGACGACATCAGCGGCGCCGCGAATGTGTTCCGCGAGACCAGCGCGCTGCCCGAGATGTGCGGGCGGCTGTGCCCGCAGGAGCGCTTGTGCGAAGGCCACTGCGTGGTCGGCAAGAACGCGCCGCCGGTGGCGATCGGTAAGCTCGAGGTGTTCGTCACGGAGTGGCAGCGCGCGCACGCACCGCCCGTCGTGCGCTGCGCGGAGCACAGCTCCGGGCGTAGCGTCGCCATCGTCGGCAGCGGGCCGGCGGGCATCGGCGCAGCCGAGCGGCTCGCGGGCGCCGGCCACCGCGTCGTGATGTACGAGGCGTGGCCGCTCCCCGGCGGGCTGCTGCGCTACGGCATCCCGGACTTCAAGCAGAACAAGCCCGCCGTCGATCGCGCGTTCCGCGACCTCGCCGCGCTCGGAGTCGAGGTGCGCACGAACACGCGCGTGGGCGACGTCGTGGCGCTCGAGCAGCTCGCGTCCGAGTACGACGCGGTGTTTCTCGCGTTCGGCGCGACCGAGGACTCGCGGCTCGGCATCGCGAACGAGGATGCGCCCGGCATGTACCGCGCCACGGAGTTCCTCGTGCGCGGCAATCTCGAGCCGCACGAGCTGCCGGAGCCGATGCGCGAGCCGCTGCCCGCCTTCCGCGGCGTCGTCGTGGTCGGCGGCGGGGACACGTCGATGGACTGCGTGCGCACCGCGCGCCGGCTCGGCGTGCCCGACGTGACGCTGGTGTACCGCCGCACCGAGGCGGAGATGCAGGGCCGCATCGAGGAGCGCCGCCACGCCGTCGAGGAGGGGGTGCGGTTCGAGTTCCTGACCGCGCCCGTCGAAGTGCTGGTCGACGACCGCGGCGCGGTGCGCGCGCTGCGCTGCCGGCGCATGCGCCTCGGCGAGCCCGATGAGAGCGGCCGCGCGCGCCCGGAGGCGGTGCCGGACTCTGAGTTCGAGATTCCCGCGGACGCGGTGGTCACCGCGATTGGTTACAACGTCGATCCCGACTGGGGCACCGCGGCACCCGCCGTCGCCCGCGATCGCTGGGGCCGCGTGGTCGTGGACCCCCAGTCGATGCGCACGAGTGTGCGCGGCGTCTTCGCCGGCGGTGACGGCGTGAACGGCGCCGACCTCGTGGTGACCGCCCTCGCCGACGGCCAGAAGGCCGCCGCCGCCATCGATGCGTACCTCCGCGACGGCAGCTGGTAGCGGCGCCGCTCCGGCCGGCACTTGGGTGCAGCGGTTCCAGCGCCCATGATGCGGCAGTGACCGTCGACTTCCATAGCCTCCGCCGCGGCGACCGCCTGCCGCCCACGCTGCTGTCCGTGGGCGCGGCCGAGGTGCGCGCCTACCTCGCCGCCACCGGGGAGCCGGAGGAGCGCTGGACGGCAATCGCGCCGCCGCTGGCGCTCGGCGCCTGGGCGATCGCCGCGCTGCTCGCCGAGATGCCGTTGCCGCAGGGCGCGGTGCACTCGGCGCAGGAGTTCGAGTTCCTTGCGCCTGTGCCGATCGGCTCGGTGGTCAGCGTCACATTGCAGGTGGTCCAGCAGTCGGTGCGTCAGGGCACCAATATCGTGGTGTTCGAGGCCGAACTGGGCGCCGGCGCGACCGCGCTGCGCGGTCGCGCCACCGTCGCGGCGCCGCTGCCCGTGGCGCTAGAAGCGGCCGCCCGATGAGCGCGCCGCCCGTCGTCGCCCCCGTTACGCGGCGCATCGACCAGGCGCGCGTCGAGGCCTACGCGCACGCCGCGCGTGACTGGAACCCCATCCACACCGATCGCGCCGCCGCGGCCGCTGGACCGTTCGGCCAACCCGTCGCGCATGGCATGCTCGTGCTCGCACTCGTATCGGACGCAATGACCGCGGCGTTCGGCGAGCGCTGGGCGGCTGGCGGCACGCTGAAGGTGCGCTGGCGCGCGCCCGCGTTGCAGCCGGTGGATGTCACCGCCGTCGTGACGTTGCGCCGTTGCGAAGGCGGCGTCGCCACGTACGACGTGAGCTGCCACAACGCCGCCGGCGAGCAGCTGCTGAGCGGCACCGCGACCGTGCCCTGGGACGACGCGGCTCCGTGACCGGCGCCGACGACGGCGGCGCGGCACAGCCGGCGGCGCCCGACCCAGCACTCTTGGAGCAGTACTGCTTCGGCTGCGGGCGTCACAACCCGATCGGCCTGCACCTCGTCTTCGAGCGCGTCGATGGCGGAGTGCTGGCACGCTACCGGCCACGGCCGGAAGACCAGGGCTTCCCGCTACGGATGCACGGCGGCCTCATGGCGCTGCTGCTCGACGAGGCGATGGGCTGGGCGATGTACACGGACGGCGTGTTCGCGGTGACCGCGCGCATGGAGACGCGCTATCGCCGCCCCGTCCCGCTGTCCGATGAGCTCGTTGCGCGCAGCACGATCACGCGCCGCCGCGGTCGCCGCATCGAAGTGGAGGCGACACTCGCTGACGCCGCCGGCGCGGTGCTCGTGGAGGCGTCCGCGCTCTTCCTGCGCATGCCCGCGGCGGACGAGGCGCGTGCCCTGGCCAGCTTTCGCGTGGGCGCGGCCGGTGGCGCGCCGCACGATGAGCCCGCCCCGGTGAACCCGCGCAGCTTGCCGCCCCGCTAGCAGCGCAGCGCCGCGAAGTAGCGTTCGAACGCCTGCGCGGCTCGGGACTCGCTCCCCCATTCGTTGCTGGCGACGACCATCACGAAGAGGCGGCCGCCGAGCACAAACACGCGACCATCGTCGGGGCAGTACAGGCTGCCGGCGGTGCCGTAGACGCGCCGTCCCTGGTCGGGCCGGCCGCTGAAGCTCTGATACACAAGCCGCCCGTCGCCGCGCTCCAGCGAGCGGAGCTGGCCGCGGTGCGTGATGCCGAAGTCCCCGCGCTCCTGGGCGCCATCCAGGGCACCGGCGATGCCACGCTCCAGGGCGGCCGGGATATCGCCCTGGTCGAGCGCCAGGCGGACCCATGCGATGCCGATCGCCTCGAATCGTTCGCGCGGGTCATTCGTGTCCTCGCCGGCACGCAGTTGCCCAGAATCGCCGCTGGGCGCCACGCCGGAGCTCGGGAGCTCGACGACGGCGAGCGCGCGCGGGTGTTGAAAGGCGAAGCCGTGCCCCACATAGGTGGCCAGGTCTTCTGAGGGCTGGCCGGAGCACGCGGCGAGCAGCAGACCGGCCGCGAGCACGCGCATGGCAGACCTCCGCCGCGGCACGCTGCAGGAGCGGGCGCGCGGCTTGCCCAGCCTGGCGCCCCGGCAGGCTAGCCTGCGCGCCACTCGCGACGCAAGCTCAGGCGGGCACGGCCCCGACGCGCTACTTCGAGCCGGCCGCGGGCAGCAACTGCTCGAGCGGCGTCCACGTCCGCCCGAGGGACTCCGCCACGGCCTCGTGCGTGAGCTCGCCGAGGTAGGTGTTCACGCCTCGCCGCAGCGCCGCATCCGCGCGCACCGCCGCCGCGAAGCCGCGGTTCGCCACGCGCAGGATGTACGGCAGCGTCAGGTTCGTGAGTGCGCGCGACGCGGTGCGCGGCACAGCGCCCGGCATGTTCGGGACCGCGTAGTGCACCACCCCTTCCTCGACGTAGATCGGCTGGTCGTGGTTCGTCGGGCGCGTGGTCTCGACGCAGCCGCCCTGGTCCACCGCGACGTCGACGATGACCGCGCCCGGCCCCATGGAGCGCACCATGGCACGCGAGACGATGACAGGCGCTCGGCGCCCCTCGACGAGCACCGCGCCGATCAGCAGGTCGGCGCCCGCGATCGCGTGCGTCAACGCCTGCGGGCTCGACAGCAGCGTCTCGACGCGGCCCGCGTACAGCTCCTCCAGCGCGCGCAGCTGGTTCTCGTCGATCGACGCAACGGTCACGCGCGCGCCCGCGCCGACGGCTGCGCGCACGGCGTTCCGCCCCACGTTGCCGGAGCCGACGATCACCACGTGCGCGGGCGGCACGCCGGGCAGCCCGCCCAGCAGCATCCCCCGCCCCGGTCCGGGGCGCTTGAGGTAGTGCGCGCCGATCTCGACGGCCATGCGGCCGGCCACCTCCGACATCGGCGCGAGCAGCGGCAGGAAGCCGTCGTCGCGGCGCACCGTCTCGTAGCCGATGGCGATGCAGCGCGAGCGCAGCAGCGCGTCGGTGACCGCAGGCTCCGCCGCCAGGTGCAGGTACGTGAACAGCAGCTGGCCCTCGCGCAGCAGTTCGTACTCGGAGGGCTGCGGCTCCTTGACCTCGCACATCAGCTCGGCGCGCGCGTAGACCGCGGCGGCGGTCGGCAGCACCGTCGCGCCGGCGGCCGCGTACTCCTCGTCGAGGTAGCTCGAGCCGACGCCGCACGAGCGCTCCACGACCACCGTGTGCCCCGCGTGCACGATGTCGGCCACGCCCTGCGGGGTGAGCGCGACGCGATACTCCTCGGTCTTCGTCTCCCGCACCGTCCCGACGATCACGCGCGGCTCCCTCTCATCGCGGCGGGCGCACGCTGCGCGCCCACCATCGAGTCCCCACCATCGAGTATGGCGAGTCGCCGCGGGAGGCGGCAGCGGGTCAGCCCTCGACAGCGCGCCACATGTACCACGAGCCGACGGAGCGGTAGGGCGCCCACGCCGCGCCGATCTCGCGCACGCGGTCGAGGCTCGGCTCCTCCGGCAGCCCGTACGCGAGCTGCATGCCGCGGCGCACGCCCAGGTCGCCGACCGGCAGCACGTCCGGCCGCCCCAGCTCGAACATCAGGAACATCTGCGCGGACCACGTGCCGAGCCCGTGCACCGCCGTCAGCGCCTGCAGCACCTCGTCGTCGGTGCTGCGGGCGAACGCCGCGAAGTCCAGCCCGCCATCCGCGACATGCGCCGCGAGGTCGCGCAGGTACGCGGCCTTCTGCCGCGACACGCCGGCCGAGCGGAACACCTCGTCGCTGGTGGCGAGCACCGCCGCGGGCGCGGGCACCGTCTGCTCGTCGCCGTACAGCGCGCGCCAGCGCCGCTCGATGGTGCGCGCGGCGGGCCCGGCGAGCTGCTGATGGAGGATCGTGCGCAGCAACGAGTTGTACGGGTCGCCGCCGGGCCGCGGCAGGAAGCGCCCGTGCACGTCGATCAGCCGCGCGAGCACCGCGTCCGCCGCGCGCAGGTGCGCTTCGGCGCGCGTGAGCGAGAACGGCAGCCGCCGCGCCGCCATCAGCGCGTCGCCATCAGTGCGTGGCGGTGCGCCGGCGTGCGAGCAGCACGAGCGCGGCCGCCGCGAGCGTCGCGCCGGCCCACGCCCGCCCGCGCTCGGGCGCCGCGATCCCTGCGTTCCCCGTCGCCGGCGGCGCGACCTCGATCGTGGCGGCGACGATGCCCCTGAACACGAGCGCGTCGCCCTCGCGCATGTACACGCGGACCTCGGCGAGCGTGGGGCAGCAGAGCGGGTCGCTCGGCGCGTGGCGCACGACGTCCAGCAGCACGCGATCGCCTCCGAGCGTCAGCGAGTTGACGCGCCAGCGGTCGCCCAGAAACAGCCCCGGCCCGGCCTGCACCGCGCCAAAGCTGCCCGTGACGACGTGCGCACTGAGGAAATCGCCGGTGCCACCGGTGTTCGTGCCGAGCAGCACGACCGCGTACTGCGAGCCGATCGCCGCCCGCACGAACGTCGCCGTGCCGCGCTGCGGCGACGGCTGGCTCCACTCGTAGCGGCCATCGCGCAGCGTGACCGATCGCGTTGGCGAGTACTCGGAGGGGTAGGTCGCGTTGCGCAGCACGTCCTCGGTGAGGCCGGCGGACTGCGCCTCCGCCGGGCCGCCCGGGCGGAGCGCCAGCGCAGCGACGGTCAGCGCTGCGAACAGCGCGGCGAGCGTCGCACGCATGCGGCCGCGCCGGTAGCCGACGGTTGCACGACGGCTGAAGCGGCTGCGGATCACCCTCGCCATGTGTGTCACCGGTCGCCCCCCGATACTTGTTGCGGCGCTGTGCGCAGTAGGCGCCGGGAGCGCGGGTTCGGCGAGGGCCGGAAGGCAGGGGGAGGCGGGGCCGTTCGCCTCCGCTGCGCTCACACGACCGTCGGCGGGCGGTACTCGCCCCACTCGTCGCGCAGCACGCCGCACATTTCGCCGAGCGTGGCGTACGCGCGCACGGCCTCGAGGATCGGCGGCATCAGCGCGTCGTCGCCGCGCGCCGCCTCGCGCAACCGCGCGAGCGAGGCCGCGACGGCGGCCGGGTCGCGCCGCGCTTTCACGGCGGCGAGCTCGCGCACCTGCTGCGCGCCGACGGCAAGGTTGGGGCGGAAGAGGATCGGCGGCTGCGCCTCGTCGTCCGTGTACTCGTTCACGCCGACGATGATGCGCTGCTTGGTTTCGATCTCGCGCTGGTGGGTGACGGCTGCTTCCTGGATCTCGGACTGCATGTAGCCGCTCTCGATCGCCGCGACGGCCCCGCCGATGTCCTCGACGCGGTCCATGATCGCGCGCGCCTCCTGCTCGAGGCGGTCCGTCAGCCACTCCACGTACCACGAGCCGCCGAGCGGGTCGATGGTGTCGGCCGCCCCCGTCTCGTGCGCGATGATCTGCTGCGTGCGCAGCGCCATCCGCTGCGCCGCCTCCGTCGGCAGCGAGAGCGCCTCGTCGTAGCAGGACAGCGCGAGCGACTGCACGCCGCCGGTGACGGCGGCCAGCGCCTGGATCGCCGCGCGCACGATGTTGTTGAGCGGCTGCTGCGCCGTCAGCGTGGAGCCGCCGGTCTGCGTGTGCGTGCGGAACATCCAGGAGTCGGCCTTCGTCGCGCCGAACTGCTCGCGCATCAGCCGCGCCCACATCCGCCGCAGCGCGCGGTACTTGGCGACCTCCTCGAAGAAGTAGTTGTGCGTGTTGAAGATCCACGAGACGCGCGGCGCGATGTCGTCGATCTGCGCCCCGCGCCGCTCGCACTCGCCGAGGTACGCGATCGCGTTCGCGAACGCGAACGCGATCTCCTGCGCCGCCGTGGAGCCCGCGTCGCGGATGTGGTAGCCGGAGACCGAGATCGAGTTGAAGCGCGGCGCCTCGCGTGCGCAGTACGTGATCAGGTCGGCCGCCAGCCGTACCGAGGGCCGCGGCGGGAAGATGTACGTGCCGCGCGCGACGTACTCCTTGAGCACGTCGTTCTGCGCGGTGCCGGTGATCACGCTCACCGGGTGACCCTGCTTCTCGGCCACGACCATGTACATCGCCACGAGGATCGCTGCGGGTGCGTTGATCGTCATCGACGTGGAGATCTTGTCCAGCGGGATGCCGTCGAACAGCGTCTCCATGTCGGCGAGCGTGTCGATGGCCACGCCGACCTGGCCGACCTCGCCGCGCGCCATCTCGTGGTCGGAGTCGTAGCCGATCTGCGTCGGCAGGTCGAACGCGGCGGAGAGCCCGGTCTGGCCGTCGGCCAGCAGCTGGCGGAAGCGCTGATTACTCTCTTGCGCCGTGCCGAAGCCCGCGTACTGGCGCATCGTCCACAGCCGGCCGCGGTACATCGTGGGCTGCACGCCGCGCGTGAACGGGTACTCGCCCGGGAAGCCGATGTCGCGCAGGTACTCACTGCCGGCCGTGTCGGCCGGCGTGTAGAAGCGGCGCGCTTCCGCCGAGGAGGTGCGGAACTCCGCGCGGCGCTCCGGGAAGCGCTGCAGCACCTTCGCGAGCACGCGCTCTTCCCACTCGGCCTGCGCGCCGCGGATCGGGTCGTCGATGGTGGTCATCGGGCGCTGCCTCTCGCTCGTGCGTGGCGCGTCCACCAGCGTACCGCGGCGGTCAGCTCAGCGGCTCGACCATCACCAGCGCGTCGCCGGTCACGACCTCGGCGCCATCCTGGTTCGTCACCACGGTGTCGAGGTTGACGCGGTTGCGCTCCAGGTCCAGCCCGGTGGCCGTGATGGTGGCGGTGATGGTGTCCCCCGGCTTCACCGGCGCGCGGAAGCGCAGGTTCTGGGAGAGGTAGATGACGACCTTGTCCGGGGCGAGCTTGGTGCCGATGGCGGCCGAGATCACGCTCGCCGAGAGGATGCCGTGCGCGATCGGCTCCTTGAAGCGCGTGCGCGCCGCGTGCGCGGCGTTCAGATGCAGGGGCTGGTCGTCGCCGGAGGCGTCCGCGAACTTGCGGATGTCCTCGTTGGTGATCTGCTTGGTGAAGACGGCCTTCGCGCCGACCTCGATGCCGTGGACCGCGTCCGCCATCATGCTGCTCCGTTCTGCGGGCGCATCGTAGGGGGGCCGCCCGCGGCCAGCAAGGGCGGGCGAGCGGTGGCGGCCCTCGGCCGGCAGCTTTATTTCTATTAGGTATAGAAAAAGCATTGACGCACATGGAACGCATGCCGGAGAATGGACGCAGCGCTGCGGATGGGGTACCTAACAGCATCGTCCGCCGAGCGCGGCGGGCCAGCGAAGCGAAGCTGGCGCGGCCCCGCGGAGGCTCACGAACACCACTATGGAACGCACCCGCGACGAAGTGGTACGCATCCTGCACGAGCGCGGCGTCTGCTCGGTCGCCGAGCTGGCCGCGGAGGTCGGCGTCTCGGCTGGATCCGTGCGTCGCCACCTCGACCTGATGGTCGGCGACGGGCTGGTCGACATGCAGCTCGTGCGGCAGCGGCGCGGCCGGCCGCTCACGCGCTACTCGCTGTCCGAGGCGGGCGAGGAGCGTTCGGCGTCGCAGCACTACTCGCGGCTGCTCGATCGCATCTACCCGGCGCTCGCGCGGCTGCCCGCCGCCGCGGTCTCCGGCAAGAGCGGCGCGGACGTGCTGGCGCAGGTCTTCGAGGGGGTCGCGCACGAGATCGCGGAGGCGTACGCGTCGCGCGTGCAAGGAGCCGACCTCGAGGGTCGCGTCGCGGCCGTCGCCAGCGCGTTGCGCGAGGAAGGCATCCTCAACGACGTCGTCGACGAAGGCGCGCAGTTCCGGCTGCGCAACGTCGGCTGCCCCTACCGCTCGACCGCCGAGGGCACGCACGCCGCCTGCGACGCAGACCGCCGCACGATCGAGCTGCTGCTCGGGCAGCCCGTGCTCCAGGTGACCACCGTCGTGAGCGGCGCGCCCTCCTGCGAGTACCTCGTCACCAAGTCGGAAGCGCCGGCAGCGGCAGGCGCCGCACGCGCCGCACAGACCCACGCGTTCAGCACGGCCACACCAGCGGGTGTGGCGCTAACCACGGCAGGCATGGCGGAGGAGGCTCGCGTGAGCATCGGATCACTCGCCGAGGGGACGGGCGCACGATGAGCGACGCCATCCTCGACGTGCGCGGACTGGAAGTCAGCGTTACGGCGCACCCCGAGATCAAGATCGTACGCGGCGTGGACCTCGTGGTCCGGCCCGGCGAGATCCACGCGTTGATGGGCCCGAACGGCTCCGGCAAGAGCACACTCGCCAGCGCCATCGCGGGCAGCCCCGCGTACCGCGTCGACGGCGGGCAGGTCTTCTTCAAGGGCGAGGACATCACTGCCTGGCGGCCCGACCAGCGGGCGCGCGCGGGCATGTTCCTCTCCTTCCAGTACCCCACGGCCATCCCCGGCGTGACGATGGTCAACCTGCTGCGCGCCGCGCTGAAGGCGCGCCGCGGCGCCGACGTGCCCGCACGCGAGTTCCTTGCAGAGATGCGGGCCACGCTCGAGCAGCTGAAGATGGACGAGTCGTTCGCGCGCCGCTACGTGAACGACGGCTTCTCCGGCGGCGAGAAGAAGCGCGCCGAGATCCTGCAGCTCGGCATGATGCGCCCCGAGCTGGCCATCCTCGACGAGACCGACTCCGGCCTCGACGTGGACGCGCTGCGCACCGTCGCCGAGGGCGTGAACGCGCTGCGCCGGCCGGAGATGGGCATCCTGATCATCACCCACTACCAGCGCATCCTGGACTACATCCGTCCGGATGTAGTCCACGTGCTCGTGGGCGGGCGCATCGTCCGCTCGGGCGGGCCCGAGCTAGCGCAACAGATCGAACGCAACGGCTACGACCCGATTCTCCAGGAGCTCGGACTCACTCGCGAGCCCGCGAAGGCAGGTGCTTGATGACCTCGAACGTGTCCGCCAACGCCGCCGTCGGCGAGTACAAGTGGGGCTTCCACGACGACGAGGCGCCGCTGTTCATCGCCGACAAGGGGCTGAACGAGGACGTCGTACGCGCGATCTCGCGCATGAAGCACGAGCCCGCGTGGATGCTCGAATTCCGGCTCGACGCCCTGCGCACGTTCTGGGAGAAGCACAACCCGCCGTGGGCGGGCAGCCCCGAGGTGCTGGGCGCGATCGACTTCCAGGACATCCACTACTACGTGCGCGCCTCCGACCGTGACTCCACGAACTGGGACGACGTGCCCGCGTACATCAAGGACACGTTCGACAAGCTCGGCATCCCGGAGGCGGAGCGCCAGTTCCTGGCGGGCGCCGGCGCGCAGTACGACTCCGAAGTCGTGTACCATAACCTCCGCGAAGACCTGATGAAGCAGGGCGTGCTGTTCCTCGGCATGGACCAGGGACTGGCTGAGCACGAGGAGCTCGTGCGCGAGTACTTCGGCACGATCATCCCGTCCGGCGACAACAAGTACTCCGCGCTCAACTCGGCGGTCTGGTCCGGCGGCTCGTTCATCTACGTGCCGAAGGGCGTGCGCGTCGACATCCCCCTGCAGGCGTACTTCCGCATCAACACCGAGAACATGGGCCAGTTCGAGCGGACGCTGATCATCGCCGACGAAGGCTCCTACGTGCACTACGTCGAGGGCTGCACCGCGCCGACGTACAGCACGAACTCGCTGCACTCGGCCGTCGTCGAGATCATCGTCAAGAAGAACGCGCGCGTGCGCTACACGACGATCCAGAACTGGTCCAACAACGTCTACAACCTCGTCACCAAGCGCGCCTACGCGTACGAGAACGCCGTGATGGAGTGGGTGGACGGCAACCTCGGCTCCAAGCTCACGATGAAGTACCCCTCGGTGTACCTGATGGGCGAGGGCGCGCACGGCGAGATCCTCTCGCTCGCGTTCGCGGGTTCGGGCCAGCACCAGGACGCGGGCGGCAAGATCGTGCACGTCGCGCCGAACACCTCGTCCGCGATCATCTCGAAGTCCGTGTCGCGCGGCTCCGGCCGCACCTCGTACCGCGGCCTGCTGAAGGTGTACGAGGGCGCCGAGAACGCGAGCTCCACCGTGCGCTGCGACGCGCTGCTGCTGGACCCCGACTCGCGCTCGGACACCTACCCGACGATGGAGGTGGACGAGGAGCGCGTGCAGATCGGCCACGAGGCGTCGGTCTCCAAGCTCGGCGAGGACCAGCTGTTCTACCTGATGGCGCGCGGCATCGAGGAGTCCGAGGCGGCCAAGATGGTCGTCAACGGCTTCGTCGAGCCGATCGTCAAGGAGCTGCCGATGGAGTACGCCATCGAGCTCAACCGCCTGATCGAGTTGCAGATGGACGGCGCGGTCGGCTAGCCGCGCACCCGTGAACGAGAGGGACGCATGACCCAGGCGATCGAAGCCGCGGGCGCCGAGGCGCGCGAGCGCGGCGAACCGGACTGGCTCGCGACACGCCGCGAGGACGCCGCGCGCGCCTACGCGTCCTTGCCGGCGCCGACGCCCGCGCTGCGCCCGTGGCGCTACACGGACCTCACCGGGCTGGACTTCGCGTCCTTCGCCCCGGCGCACGTCCCGCTGCAGGTCACCGGCACGCTCGCCGCTGGCGGCTACGCCGGCTCGCTCGCAGCCGCGGGCGACCGCGAGGTGGTGCGCACGCACCTCGGCAGCCTGCTCCCGCCGACCGAAGGCAAGTTCCTGGCCGCCAACGCGGCGCAGTGGCGCGACGGCGTGCTCGTGCACCTGCCGCGCGGCGCGGCGGCTGCCGCGCCCATCGTCGTCACGCTCGACGCGAGCGCGCTCGCGCAGGCGGCGATTTATCCGCGCCTGCTCATCGTCGCCGAGGAACGCAGCGAGGCGACGATCGTGCTTCGACTTACTTCCGGCGACGCGCCGCTCGTCGTGATCGGGGCGATCGAGGTGATCGGCGGGCCTGCGTCACGCGTGCGCCTGCTGATCGACGACGGCTGGGGCGGCGCGACGAGCGACTTCACCTGGGTGCGCGCCCGGCTCGAGCGCGACGCGGACCTGCAGGTGGCGGCGCTCGCCATCGGCGGCGCGCTCTTCAAGCAGACCGTCGAGGTCGAGCTCGCGGGCGAGGGCGCCACGTCGGCGATCCGCGCCGTCGCGCTCGGCGACGGCACGCAGCACTTCGACTTCGTCACGCTGCAAGATCACGTCGCGCCGCGCACCACCTCGGTCGTCGAGGTGAAGGCCGCGCTCGCGGGCGCCGCGCGCTCCGTCTATTACGGCATCACGCGCGTCGCCGCCGAGGCAATCGGTGCCGACGCGGACCAGGCCAACTACAACCTGCTGCTCTCGGGCTCCGCGAAGGCGGACTCCGACCCGGTGCTCGAGATCCTGACGGCCAACATCGTGCGCTGCGGCCACCACGCGACGGTCGGGCCGGTCGATCAGGAGGCGCTGTTCTACCTCGAGAGCCGCGGGCTCGACCGTCGCACGGCGCTGCAGCTGCTCGTCGCCGGCTTCTTCCACTCGGTGGTTGGCGAGCTGCCGCTGCCGGGGCTGGCCGAGCAGCTCGACGACCGCGTCGCGGCGAAGCTCGCGACGGCGGCGCTGTGAGCCGGGAGCGCGTTGCCGCGCTCGCCGACGTGCCACCGGGCACGCTCCGCGTCGTCGCGTGCGACGGTCGCTCGCTCGCGCTCGCGAACGTCGACGGCGTGCTCTACGCCATCGACAACCTCTGCACCCACGACAACGGCCCGCTCGGCGAGGGCGCGCTGCGCGGCGAGCGCATCGTCTGCCCGCGCCACGGCGCGGCATTCGACGCGCGCACCGGGCGCGTGCTCACGCTGCCCGCCGTGCGCAGCGTGCGAGGCTACCCCGTGACCGTGGACGGCGACGCGCTCTACATCGACTGCGACGAAGGGCGGCTGCCGTGAGCACCCGCGACTGGGACCAGGACGCGATCCGCCGGGACTTCCCGATCCTGCGCCGCGAGGTGAACGGCAAGCCGCTCGTCTACCTGGACAACGCGGCCACCTCGCAAAAGCCGGTGCAGGTGATCGCGGAGCTGACGCGCTACTACCGCGACTACAACGCGAACATCCACCGCGGCGTGCACACGCTGTCGCAGGAAGCGACCGCCGCGTACGAGGGTGCCCGTGCGCGCGTGGCCGCGTTCATCGGCGCGCGCGCGCCTGAGGAGATCGTGTTCACGCGCAACGCCACGGAGGCGATCAACCTGGTCGCCCACTCGTACGGGCGCGCGTTCCTCGAGGCCGGCGACGAGGTCGTGATCACGGAGCTCGAGCACCACTCGAACATCGTGCCGTGGCAGCTGCTGCGCGACCAGCACGGCGTGGTGCTGCGCTACGTGCCGATGTGCGACGACGGCACGCTCGACATGGCGGAGGCGCGCCGCATCATCGGGCCGCGCACGAAGCTACTCGCCATCACGCAGATGTCGAACGCGCTCGGCACGATCGTGCCGGTCGCGGAGCTCGCCGCGCTCGCGCACCAGCACGGCGCGGTCGTGCTCGTCGATGGCGCGCAGAGCGTGCCGCACCTGCCCACGGACGTGGCGGCGCTCGGCGCGGACTTCCTCGTCTTCTCCGCGCACAAGATGCTCGGCCCCACCGGCGTCGGCGTGCTGTGGGCGCGCAGCGAGCTGCTGGAGGCGATGCCGCCCTTCCTCGCGGGCGGCGACATGATCCTCACCGTCTCCATGGAACGTTCGACGTGGAACGCAGTCCCGTACAAGTTCGAGGCCGGCACGCCCAACATCGCCGACGTGATCGCCTTCGGCGCCGCGCTCGACTACCTCGCCGCGCTCGGCATGGACGCTGTGCGCCGGCACGAGCGCGAGCTGCTCGGCGTCGCCGTCGACCGGCTCGCCGCCGTACCCGGCATCACGCTCTACGGGCCCGCCGACCTCGACGCGCGGGGTGGCGTGGTGTCGTTCGGCCTCGATGGCATCCATCCGCACGACATCGGGCAGGTGCTGGACGGTGCGGGCGTCGCGATTCGCGCGGGTCACCACTGCGCGCAGCCCGTGATGCAGCACCTCGGCATCGCCGCCACCGCGCGCGCGTCGTTCTACCTCTACAACACGCCCGCCGAGGTGGACGCGCTCGTCGCGGCGGTGCACGACGCGGTGCGCTTCTTTGGGCGCGTCCGTGTCTGACCTCGAAGAACTCTACCGCGAGATCCTGCTCGATCACTACCGCAGCCCGCGCAACGCCGGGCACGTGCCCGGCGCCACGCACTCCGCCGACGGCGCGAACCCGCTCTGCGGCGACGCGGTGCACCTCGAGCTCACGCTCGACGGCGATGGCCGCATCGCCGGCATCGCCTTCAGCGGCCACGGCTGCTCGATCTCGCAGGCGTCGAGCTCGCTCATGACCGAGTACGTCAAGGGCCGCGACGCCGACGCGGCACTCGCCGCGGTGGGCGACTTCCAGCGCATGATGATCGAGGGCGACCCGCCGCCTGCCGCAGACTTCGGCGACCTCGAGGCGCTGGCCGGCGTCGCCAAGTTCCCCGTGCGCGTGAAATGCGCCTCGCTCGCGTGGAAGACGCTCGAGCAGGCGCTGGCAGACAAGCGCGGCGCCTCCGCCGCAGTCACGACCGACGAGAGGAGCCTCTGATGGCCGAGACCGAGATCGAGCAGCGCCCCAGCGTCGACGAGTTGCGCGAGGTGATCCGCCAGGTGCAGGACCCGGAGCTGCACATGAGCATCGTCGACCTCGGGCTCGTCTACCACATCGACATCGATGACTACGGCGTCGTGACGATCGACCTCACGCTCACCACGCCCGCGTGCCCGATCGGGCCGATGATCCAGGGTCAGGCGTACCACCTGCTGACCCAGCTCGACGGTGTCGAGGACGTCGAGGTCAACCTCGTGTGGGAGCCGCCCTGGGACCCCCGCACCATGGCCTCTGAAGACGTGAAGCTGGCGCTCGGCATCTGGTAATGCCGGCTACGGTCCTCCCTGGAGCTGCGAGGGTGGCGGCTTCGGCCTGAACACAGGCGCGCCCGGCTTCGAGCACGGCTGGTTCGATGCCGGGGTGCACTGCCCAAGCTCAACGCGTCGTATGTCGACGGATACCTCGCGTTCGCTGGCTACCGCATGGAACCGATCGAGGCCGCGCTGTGGCGGCGGCACGAGACCGCCGAGGAAGTTGCCGTCGCGGTCGTACGTGGCGCCGTGGCAGGGACTCTTGAACACACCGCTGTGCCCCTCGAAGCGCACCTCCGCTCGCCACGGGACCGTACAGCCGTCATACGGATCCTTCGCCACGATCGCGGAGGCGTTGCCGTCCTGTTCCAGTCGCACCCATACGCCCACGGTGCGTCCGCTCGCGTCCGCGCCTTCGCTCGGGAGCGGATAGAAGCGCGCCGTGCCGATTTCGAGCTCCCTGATGGGGACCGTGAGCACGCGGCCAGGCGAGCCCTGCACGTACGCCGCGACGCACGCGCCCACCGCCGTCACGCCCAGCGCCACGGCGAGCACCAGCACGAGCAGCACACGCCACGTACTGCGTGGCTTCGAGCGATCGGCAATCATCGCATTGAGCGTACCCCGCGCCCGCGCTGGCGACACGCGCCGCGCGCCCGTACGATCGAGCTCGCCCAGCGGTCCCCAGTCCTCGGGGTTGCATGTCCCACGTTCCCCGCCGCTCCGCTCGCCGGGACCTGCT
>CAMDBZ010000011.1 GCA_945889565.1 Thermoflexus hugenholtzii JAD2
GGCGGCCCCTGCGGGTCACGCACGTCCCCCGGCGCGTACCCCGCCGCGTCGTACCAGTCGCTGCACCACTCGTGCACGTTCTCGGCCATGTGCCACAGCCCGAAGCCGTTCGGCGCCACCGGCCCGCCCGCGATCGCCGTCGAGGCCACCGGTTGCGGCCGGTCCATCCCCGCCGCCCCCAGCGCGAACAGCCCCTCCCCCAGCGGCTCGTCGCCCCACGGATAGCGCACCTCCGCCACGCCTCCGCGCGCCGCGTACTCGCGCTCCGCCTCGGTCGGCAGCCGGCAGCGCCGCCCCAGCAGCTCGCTCAGCCACACGCAGTACGCCACAGCGTCGAACCACGACACCCCGACGACCGGCTGCCGCGCGGCACTGAACCGCGCGTCCTCCCAGAACCGCGGCCGCTCGTGCCCGGAGTCCTCGAGGAACCACGCGTACTCGGCGTTCGTCACAGGCCACGGCGCGGCCGCGAACCCGCTCACCGTCACCCGCCGCACCGGCAGCTCGTCCGGACGCGCCGCCGACCCCATCGCGAACCCGCCCCCCGGCAGCGCCAGGAACGGCGTCGCCGCCGGCCCCATCGCCAGCACCCGCGCCACCTGCCCCTCGAGGTCGATCAACACGGCGGCGATGCTACCACTCGCCTTCGTCCCGTAATGGAACCTTCACACACCACGCGCACCATCGCTCCGAACACTCTATATTGTGCGCACTTTCTCAAGCGGCCGTCTCCGCACGCCCGCGGGATGAAGGGCCGACACCATGCCGCTCGACATACCAGACGTCGTCATCGACCGGCTCCCGGTGTACTACCGCCTGCTCTGCGACCTCCACGCGACCGGGATCGCCGTCGTCTCGTCGCAGGAGCTCGGCGACGCCCTCGGCATCACCCCCGCGCAGATCCGCAAAGACCTCTCGTACTTCGGCCGCTTCGGCAAACAAGGCCGCGGCTACGCCGTCGCTCGCCTCACCGAGGAGCTGCGCCAGATTCTCGGCCTGGACCGCCGCTGGCGCGTCGTGCTCATCGGCGTCGGCCGCCTCGGCACCGCCATCGCCTCGTACCGCGGCTTCGATCCGCAGGGCTTCGACATCGTCGCCATCTACGACGCGAACCCGGAGGCCGTCGGCACGCAGCTCGGCGGCCTCACCGTGCACCCCGCCGAGCTGCTCGCGCGCGACCTCGACGAACGCCCCGCCGACATCGGCATCGTCGCCGTCCCCGCCGATGCCGCGCAGGACGTGATCGACACGCTCGTCCGCGCAGGCGTCCACGCCATCCTCAACTACGCGCCGATCGCCGCGCACGTGCCGCCGCACGTGCAGGTGCGCCAGATCGATCCCGTGCTCGCGCTGCAGGGCATGACGTACCACTTGCGCCGCTACGGCGCCGACGCCTCGTCGCGCGCCTAGCGCCCCGGCGGCTGCCCCACCAGCGCCTCCTCCTCCGTCGGCATCGACCGCGCGATCACGTCGAGGTAGTCCAACGCGATGCCCGCGCCGCGCGCCACGCAGCGCTGTGGGTCGTCCGCCACGTGCACCGGCACGCCCGTCTCCTGCACCAGCAGGTCGTCGAGGTGCCGCAGCAGCGCGCCGCCACCGGTCAGCACGATGCCGCGATCCATCACGTCGGACGCCAGCTCCGGCGGCGTCTGCTCCAGCACGCGTCGCACGCTCTGCACCACCGCGCCCAGCTGCTCCTGGATCACCCCCACCACCTCGGACGAGCGCACCACCACCGTCCGCGGCAATCCGCTCACCTGGTCACGCCCGCGCACGCCTGTCGACTCGTCGCGCGCGAGCGGCAGCGCCGCGCCGATCGCGATCTTCACCTCCTCCGCCGTGCGCTCGCCGATCACGAGATTGTGCCGCCGCTTGATGTACTGCGCGATCGCCTCGTTCAGCCGGTCGCCGCCGATGCGCACCGAATCGCTCGCGACGATCCCGAACATCGAGATCACCGCGGCCTCCGAACGCCCGCCGCCGATGTCCACCACCATGTGACCGCGCGGCGATCCGACCGGCAGCTCCGCGCCGATCGCCGCCGCCAGCGGCTCCGGGATCAGCTGCGCCGGCCGTCGTGCCCCCGCCGCCTCCGCCGCGTCCCGCACCGCGCGCTGCTCCACGCTCGTCACCCCCACGGGCACCGAGATCATCACCTCCGGCCGCACGAGCCGCATCCGCCCCATCACGCGCGCGATCAGGTAGCGCAGCAGCGCCTCCGTGATCAGGTAGTCCGCGATCACCCCGTCCCGCATCGGCCGCACCACCTGGATGCTGCCGGGGTGCCGACCGAGCATCGCGTGCGCCTCGCTGCCCACCGCCACCACCTCGTTGTCACGCTCCGTCAGCGCGACAACCGCCGGCTCCTCCAGCACGATCCCCCGCCCGCGCTCGTACACGAGCACGTTCGCCGTCCCCAGGTCGATGCCGATGCGCTTCGTGATCAACTGCGCTCCCCGGGCGTCCTGCCCGCCTCGCGCGGCGCGGCCTACGCCCGCCGCACGTCCGCGCCCAGTGCCCGCAGCCGCGACTCCAGCTCCGCGTACCCGCGATCGATGTGCACCACGTCGCGGATCACCGTCTCGCCCTCCGCGCACAGGCCCGCGATCACCACCGCCGCGCCCGCGCGCACGTCCAGCGCGCGCACCCCTGTCCCGAACAGCGGCGTCGGCCCCTCGATCATCACCGCCTGCCCGCCGGTCGTAATGCGCGCGCCCATCGCGCGCAGCTCGCCGACGTACAGCAGCCGGTTCTCGAACACCCGCTCGTGGATGATCGACACGCCGCGTGCCTGCGTCAGCGCCGCCGCCATCGGCGCGTGCAGGTCTGTCGCGAAGCCGGGATACGGCACCGCCTGCAACTGCACCGCCTCCAACGTCGCGCCGCGCCGCGCGCGCAGCCCGCCCTCGCACGCCTCGACGACCGCCCCCGCCTCGCGCAGCTTCGACACGAGGCTGTCGAGATGCTCGAGCTCCGCCCCCACCACCTCGACGTCGCCTCCTGTCGCGACGCCCGCGAGCAGGTACGTCCCCGCCTCGATGCGGTCGGGGATAACCGTGAACTCCGCGCCGTGCAGCGCGTCCACGCCCTCGATGGTCAGCGTGTTGCCGCCGGCCCCCGCGATGCGCGCGCCCATCGCCTCCAGCAGCGCGCACGCCATCGCGACCTCCGGCTCGGCCGCCGCGTTGACGATCGTCGTCGTGCCCTCCGCCAGCACCGCCGCGAACAGCACGTTCACCGTCCCCAGCACGCTCGGGTAGTCGAGGAACACGCGCGCCCCGCGCAGCCGCGCCGCCCGCGCCACGAACGCCCCACCCTCGCGCCCGACCTCCGCCCCCAGCGCGCGGAACCCCGCCAGGTGCACGTCGAGCGGCCGTACGCCGATCACATCGCCACCGGGCGGCGGGCACGCCGCCTCGCCCAGCCGCCCGAGCAGCGGCCCCATCACCAGGAACGATGCGCGCAGCGCCGCCACCCGCTCCGCCGGCGCCGCGGTGCCCGACAGCGCGCGCGCCTCGATGCGCACGTCCGTCCCGTCGACCTCGACGCTCGCGCCCAGGTCCGCGAGCAGCCCCGTCATCTCGCCCGTGTCCGCGATCGCCGGCACCCGATGCAGCACCACCGGCTCCGCGGTCAGCAGCCCCGCCGCCAGCGCGTACAGCGCCGCGTTCTTCGACCCGGACACCGCCACCCGCCCGCGCAGCGGCCGCCCACCCCGGATCACCAGCCGCTCCGCCGCTGTCACCGCGTTCACGCCATCGAGCATAGTCGGGCGCGCCCCGGCAGGCACCCCCGCCCCCCGACAGCCCATGCGTGCGCCGCCGTCACTCCTCGCCCAGCGCCTCGATCACACCGGTCTCGCGCACATCGACGCGATACCCCTCGAGCATCGCCGGTATCTGCCGCAGCAACGCGGGCGTGCGCCTCGCCACCAGCACCGCGATGCACGGCGCACCGTCGCACTCCGCTTCGGCCGTACCGATCACACCGGGCAGCGCAAGCAGTCGGTCGGTATGCGCCGCCAGCACTTCCGCGATCGGCTGCTCGGGCACCGCCGCCTCCTCGCCCCACGTCCGGCGCTCGATCGCGCTCGCAGCGCCTGCCGCGATCGCAACCAACGCGGCGAGCAGCAGCGTGCGTCGTACGATGCTGCATGGCATTCGCGGTACCTTGACCACCTGCCCGCCGCGACTGCCCCTCGTGGATACTCCAGCGCGTCGTCACAGAGGCGACACCGCTGAGCATACAGAGCGGGGGCCGCTGCCCCCGCTCATGTTCGCCAATAGTCCAGCGCTCGCGCGCGCAGCGCCGCCGCTGTACTACTCTCCGTCGATGGTCACGCCGAGCGCGCTGAGCACCGCGCTGATCGGGTTCGCGATCGTGACGGTCGCGCTGCCGGCGTAGAGCAGGCCCACCGGCCGGCGGTCGTTGACCCCACCCCGAGCGACGATCAGCGAGCCCGAGTCGCCGCCCCGGCTGAACGCGCCCGGCTGCACGATGATCTGCTGAACGAAGCGTGCCACCCCGCTGTCGTACCCGATGTTCACCGTAGCGTTGATGCCGATGATCTTGCCCTTGGTCAGCCCCGTCGTGCGCCCGTACTTCTGCACCGCCATGTTGATCCCCGGCGCAACCATCGCGGCCTTCGGCGTGCCGTACCCACCCGGCGGCGTGCTGCGCCCCAGGCTGGAAGTCGAGGAGAGCGCGATCGCCGCATCGACCGTGTTGCTTGCCGCCGTCGAGAAGACGATCGGCACGAACGCCGCCAGCGTGCCCATGTCGTCCGCCGGGCTCGTGCCGCCATCGTAGCGCCCGGGCTGAATCACGGCGTCGCCGGCGCTCGCCCGGTTCTCGTTCGCATACACGTGGTTGTTGCTGAGCGCGTACACGCTGCCGTCAGCCTTCGTCACCCGCGCGCCAATCGTGCCCGCCGTGATGCTCGGGTGCCCCGTCGACACGCCGATCGGCACCGGTCGCGGCCAGCGGCTCGTCGTCGTCAGCGCAGGCTCGGTGGTCGCCGCCGCACCCTCTTGTCCCGCCAGCCGGTACAGCGCTTCGAGGCGGCCCGTGACCACTACCCGCGCGGGCACGCCGTCGAGGCTCGGGGGGATGCCGGCCACGCCGCCGTGCTCCACCAGCACCAGCACCGCCGCCGACCGCCCATCCTCGCTCGCGCCCACCGCCGTGCCGACCACGCCCGCACGTGCCAGCAGCGCATCGGTGTGCGCCTCCTGCACAGCCAGCGCCCGCGCTAGCCCGGGCGGATCACCGTCGGGCGCGCCCAACGCGCGCGCGCCGCCGAGCTGCCCGAACACTAGGACGGCCGCCAGGGCCGCCAGCACGAACATCCCACGACGCATCGCAGCCTCCTCAGCCCAGCTCAGCCCAGCCCAGCCCAGCCATGCTAACGCGCTTCAGGTGAGCAAGCGTATCGGGTTGGCCCCTAGGGAGCGCCGCCCGACGCTACCCCCGACCCGCGGTGAGCGAACGCCGCCTCGGCTCCGGGAACGGGTCGAGCCGACGCCCGACGCAGCCTACTCGCCCCCGAACTGCTCCGCGAGCGTGTCCAGCGCCAGCGCCAACGGCGGCCGCAGAGCCGTCCCGGCGAACGAGTCCGCGAGCAGCCGCGCCACCGGCGAGCCCCGCCGGTAGTGCCGCCCGCCGGACAGCGCGAACAGCTCCGCCGCCAGCTTCGTCGACTCCTGTGACACGTACGTCTTCGTGCGCAGCACGCGCGCCGCGTACGCCGGCCCCGCCGCCGCGCGCCAGCCGCCCGCCGTCTCCAGCAAGTACGCGCGCAACGCCTCGTAACGCATCGTCGCCTCCGCGAAGCGCAGCCGCAGCGCCGGCGACGCCGGCGCCGGCGTGCCGAGCGCGTCGAGGATGCCGCGCGCACACCCCAGCGGGATCGCCGCGAACAGGCAGAACCAGTACTGCAGCGGCTGCACCAGCGCGAGGTAGTTCGCGAACCCGAGCAACTCCTCCACCGGCGCGTCCGTGTAGCGCACCGACTGGCTCTCCGTGCTGCGCATCCCGAACCCGTCCCAGTCCGAGCCGATCGCAACGCCCGCCGCGTCGGTCCGCACGAGGAAGAACTCCACCACGCCCGCGCCCGGCAGCTCCTCCGGCGCGACCTTCGCCGTCGAGAAGAAGTGCTGCGCGAACCGCCCCGACGACGCGAGGATCTTGTCGCCGCTCAGCCGAAACACCCCGCCCGCGTCGCGCCGCGCCAGCGTCCGCGTCGCCGCGAGCGACCCGCCTGCGCCCGCCTCCGAGTTGCACGCCGCGTACAGCTCGCCCGCGCGATACGCCGCCGCGATGCGCTCGATCTGCGCCGCGTACGCCGCGCGCGCCTCCGCCGGCGCCACGTCCGCACCGAGCGCGAGCACGCCCGCGAGCCCCAGCGGCATACTCCACACCAGCGCCGTCGACGGCGACGCGGCCGCCACTGCCTCGACCGCCATCGTCGCGTCGACGAGCGACCAGCCCCGCCCACCGAGCCCCGCCGCGAACGGCGCACCGACAAGCGACGCCGCGTGCAGCTCCGCGACGTTCGCCGCCGGATACGCCTCCGCGTCGCGCGCCTCGCGCTCCGCGAACGCGCGCGCCAGCTCCCGCACCTCGTCGAGGTCGACGCTGGCAGCGTTCATGATGCGTTCCCGTCTTCACGCAGCCGTGGCTGCACCACGCAGCGCGAGGCTACGCGCGCTCGCGCAGCGACGGCACGCCCGTGCCGTGATAGCGACGCCGCACGCGCAGCCGCACGAGCGCACGCTCCGCCGCGAGCCGCGCACGCAGCACATTCAGCGCCTCGGCGCCCGCGTACTGGCCGGCGAGGCGGCGCTGCGCGCGGTCGCGCGCCGCGTCCGCGCGCTCCTCGTTGATCTCGTCCGCCCGCTCCGCGGCGTCCGCAAGCACCGTCACGCGATCGTTCGCCACCTGCAGAAACCCGCCGAGCACCGCCATGCCGATGGTCTCGCCCGGGCACACCACCGTCAGCTCGCCGAAGCCGAGACTCGACATCAGCGCCGTGTGGCTCGGCAGGATCGTGATCTGCCCGTCCGCTGCCGGCACGATCAGGCGCAGCACGTCGTCACGCTGCAACACCGTGCGCTCCGCCGTCACGACCGTGAGCGACAGCGGCACGCTACGCCCCCTCCGCCATCGTCCGCGCCTTCTCGACCGCCTCGTCGATGCCGCCCACCATGTAGAACGCGCTCTCCGGCAGCGCGTCGTGCCGACCTTCGAGGATCTCCTTGAACCCGCGCACGGACTCCGCCACCGACACGTACCGTCCCGGCGTCCCCGTGAACTGCTCCGCCACGAAAAACGGCTGCGTCAGGAAGCGCTGCACCCGCCGCGCGCGCGCCACGATCGCCTTGTCCTCGTCCGCCAGCTCCTCGATGCCGAGGATCGCGATGATGTCCTGCAAGTCCTTGTACCGCTGCAGCGTCCGGATCACGCCGGACGCCACCGCGTAGTGCTCCTCGCCCACGATCAGCGGGTCGAGGATGCGGCTGTTCGAGGTCAGCGGGTTCACCGCGGGGTACAACCCCTGCTCCACCAGCGCCCGGTCCAGCGCCACCGTCGCGTCGAGATGCCCGAACGTCGTCGCCACGCCCGGGTCCGTGTAGTCGTCCGCCGGCACGTAGATCGCCTGGAACGACGTGATCGACCCCTTGTGCGTCGACGTGATGCGCTCCTCGAGCTCGCCGATCTCTGTCGCCAGCGTCGGCTGGTAGCCCACCGCCGAAGGCATGCGCCCCAGCAGCGCGGACACCTCCATGCCCGCCAGCGTGTAGCGGTAGATGTTGTCGATGAACAGCAGCACATCGCGGCCCTCGACGTCGCGGAAGTACTCCGCCATCGTCAGTCCGGTCAGCGCGATCCGCAGCCGCACGCCCGGCGGCTCGTTCATCTGCCCGAACACCAGCGCCGTCTTGTCCAGCACGCCGGACGCCTGCATCTCGTGCCAGAGGTCGTTCCCCTCGCGTGACCGCTCGCCCACGCCCGCGAACACCGACAGGCCGCCGTGCTCCGTCGCCAGGTTGCGGATCAGCTCGGTGTTCACCACCGTCTTGCCGGTCCCCGCCCCCCCAAACAGTCCCACCTTGCCGCCGCGCGCGAGCGGCGCGATCAGGTCGATCACCTTCACGCCCGTCTCCAGCATCTGCGCGGACGTCTCCTGCTCCGCGTACGTCGGCGGCCGTCGGTGGATCGGCCAGCGCAGCACCCCGTCCATCGAGGCGCCCGGGTCCAGCGGCTCGCCCTGCACGTTGAAGATGCGACCCAGCGTCTCCGGCCCCACCGGCACCTGGATCGGCGCGCCCGTGTCATTCGCCGTCGCGCCGCGCTGCAACCCGTCCGTCGAGTCAAGCGCCAGACAGCGCACCCAATTGTTACCCAGGTGCTGCTGCACCTCGGTCATCAACGTCTTGCCGCCCACGAGGTCGATCGACACCGCGTTGTAGATCTCGGGCAGCTCCCCGCTCGGGAACTCCACGTCCACTACCGTGCTGATCACCTGCCGCACGACACCGTTCGCCATCTCGCAACCTCCCGCGCGCGCAGCGCGCTCTCAGCAGTTCGGGCCGCTAGGAATCGAGCGCGGCCACGCCGCCCACGATGTCCAGCAGCTCGTTCGTGATCAGCTCTTGCCGTGCCTTGTTGTAGGTCAGCGTCAGGTCCGCCACCATCTCCTGCGCCGCGTCCGTGGCGGCCCGCATCGCCACCATCCGCGCGGACTGCTCGGACGCCGCCGCGTCCAGCACCGCCTCGAGAATCTGCATCTCGACGTAGCGCGGCAGCAGCGTCTCCAGCAGCCGCTCCGGCGACGGCTCGAACAGGAAGTCGACGCTGCCCGCAGCGGCGCCCTCCGGCGCGGTCACCGGCAGCACCTGCCGCAGCGTCGGCCGCTGCACCGCCGTGTTCACGAAGCGCTGGTAGCCCAGGTACACCTGGTCGATCTCCCCGCGCATGTAGTCGTCCATCACGATGCGCGCGATCGGCAGGATCTTGTCCATGCCCGGGTAGTCGCCAAGCTCCGTGAACTCCGCGAGCGAGGGAAACCCCGCGCGCCGAAAGAAGTCCCGCCCCTTGCGCCCCACCGTCACCACCGACACGCGCTCCACGCGTGGCTGATGCTCCAGCGCGAGCACCGCGCCCGCGCGATTCATGTTCGCGTTCAGCCCGCCCGCGAGCCCGCGATCCGCCGTGATGTGGATGAACGCAAAGTGCCGCACCGGCCGCTGCCTGAGCAGCGGGTGCAGCGTGTCCGGGTCCGCGCTCGCCGCGTACCCCGCCAGCTGCGCCAGCACGCTCCGCATCTGGTCCGCATACGGCCGCGACGACAGCGCCCGATCCTGCGCCCGCCGCATCTTCGACGCCGCGACCAGCTCCATCGCCTTCGTGACCTTCGAGGTGCTCTCGACGGACCGAATGCGATCGCGGATCGCGCGTACTGCGCCGGCGCCTGCCATCTACCGCCCCGCTCCGCGCTCGAACACGCTGCTCGCCATCACTCGCCGCTTCCCTGCGCCGACCGTCGCGCTAGTACGCGACCGTGCCCTTGAAGTTCGCGATCGCCGCGCGCAGCTGCTCTTCCTGCTCGGTGCCCAGTTGCCCGGACGTCTGGATCGCCTCCATCAGCCCGCTCGCGCTCGCGCGCAAGTACTCGTGCAACCCGCTCTCGAACGCCGCCACCTTCTCCACCGGCACGTCGTCGAGGTACCCGCGCACGCCCGCGAACATGATCGCCACCTGCTCCGCCAGCGTCTGCGGCCGGTACTGCGGCTGCTTCAGCAGCTCCGTCAGCCGCCGCCCGCGCTCCAGCTGCTGCCGCGTCGCCGGGTCCAGGTCCTCCGTGCCGAACTGCGCGAACGCCTGCAGCTCGCGGAACTGCGAGAGGTCCAGCCGCAGCGTCCCCGCCACCGACCGCATCGCGCGCGTCTGCGCCGACCCGCCCACGCGCGACACCGAGATGCCGGGGTTGATCGCCGGCCGCTGGCCCGCGTTGAAGATGTCCGCCTCGAGGAAGATCTGCCCGTCCGTGATCGAGATCACGTTCGTCGGGATGTACGCCGACACGTCCCCGGCCTGCGTCTCGATGATCGGCAGCGCCGTGATCGAGCCGCCTCCGTGCGCCGCGTCGAGCCGGGCCGCGCGCTCCAGCAGCCGCGAGTGCAGGTAGAACACGTCGCCGGGGTACGCCTCGCGCCCCGGCGGCCGCTTGAGCAACAGCGAGATCTGGCGGTACGCCCACGCATGCTTCGTCAGGTCGTCGTAGACGATCAGCACGTCCTTGCCCTGCTCGAGGAAGTACTCCGCCATCGCGCAGCCCGCGTACGGCGCAAGGTACTGCAGCGCCGCCGACTCCGACGCGCCCGCCACCACCACGATCGTGTGCGCCATCGCGCCGTGCTGCTCGAGCGTTGCCACCGTCTGCGCGACCTTCGCGTCCTTCTGCCCGATCGCCACGTACACGCAGATCAAGTCGCCGCCGCGCTGATTGATGATCGTGTCGAGCGCGATCGCCGTCTTGCCCGTCGAACGGTCGCCGATGATCAGCTCGCGCTGCCCGCGCCCAATCGGCACCATCGCGTCGATCGCCTTGATCCCCGTCTGCACCGGCTGGCTCACCGACTGCCGCGACACCACGTCCGGCGCGATGCGGTCCACCGGCAGCCGCTCCGTCGTCGCCAGCGGCCCGCGCTCGTCGATCGGCTCGCCGAGCGGGTTCACCACCCGTCCGATCAGCGCCTCGCCCACCGGCACGGACGCCACCAGCCCCGTCGTGCGCACCTCCGCGCCCTCTTTGATCGCCACGTAGTCGCCCAGGATGATCGCGCCGACCGTCTCCTCTTCGAGGTTCAGCGCCAGCCCGCGCGTGCCGTTCGCGAACTCCACCAGCTCCGAGGCCATGCACTGCCCCAGCCCGTGGATACGCGCGATGCCGTCGCTCGCCTCGATCACCGTGCCCACGTTCGTCGTCCCCACGGCCGTGTCGAAGCCCTGGATCTGCCCCTTCAGGATCGACGCGATCTCTTCCGCGCGGATGGCCATCTAGCTGTCCTCCCTCGCCGTGAGCGGCGCATCCAGCGAGTCGTTGTGCGCCACGATCAGGCGCGGCCCTGTTGCAGGCGCTCGCGCAACATGCGCAGGCGCGTCCGCGTCGACCCATCGATCAACCGATCGCCCAGCCGGATCACCGCGCCCCCCAGGAGCGAAGGATCCACCACCACCTCCAGCGCGATCGTCTTGCCGGTCTGTCGGGCCAGCCGCTCCTGCACCTGCGCGCGCGACGCGTCGTCCAGCGGCACCGCCGTCCGCACCTCCGCGCGCTGCACGCCGCGCTCCTCGTCCCACAGCTCGCGCACGTACGACGCGATCGACGGCCCCAGCGCCAGCCGGCCCTTGCGCCGCAACAGCCGGAACAGGTTCAGCTCGTCCCCGCTGATGCCCGGCACCACCGCCCGCACGATCGAAGCGAACCGCTCGTCTGTCATGCCGTCGCCCTGCAGCGTCGCCACAAAGCTCGCCTCGGACGTCAGCGCCTCCAGCCCCTCCGACGCGGCCAGCCAGCGCTCCATTGCGCCCTGCTCGCGCGCCAGCTGCAGCATCGCCAGCGCATAACGCCGCCCCGCCACGTCCCGCGCCAGCGTCGCCACCGGCTAGTTGCCCCGCCCGAGGTCCGCGTTCACCAGCACGTCGTCGATCAGCCGCTGGTGCGCCTGCCGGTCCAGCGACTGGTCGATCACGCGCTCCGCCGCCGCGATCGTCAGGTCCGCAAACTCGCGACGCAGCTGCTCGATCGCCTGATCGCGCTCCTGCGCCACTTCCTCGCGCGCCCGCGTCACGATCTGCTCCGCGTCCGCCCGCGCGCGCGCCTCCAGCTCTTCGCGCAGCCGCGCCGCCGCGTCCTGCGCCCGCTGCGTCGCCTCGCGACCCTCCGCACGCGCCTGCTCCATCACGCGCCGCGCCTCCGCCTCGCTGTCCGCCGCCGCCGAGGCGGCCTGCGCCGCCCGATCGATGCCCTCCTGGATGCGCTGCTTGCGCTCATCCAGCACCTTCAGCACGCGCGGGTACAGGAAGATGCGCAACACCACCAGCAAGATCGTAAAGTTCACCAACTGCTGGATCAGCCCTGGCAGGCTGAAGCCCAGCGCCGGCAGCCCGCTCACTTCCTCCTCGGCCGCCGCCGCCACCATCGGCAACGCCGCGACCGCCACGCCCGCCGCGAGCGCGCCGAGCCGCAGGCGCACACGCCGAGAACGCTGCCCACGCACGTCGTGCTCGCTTCGCATCGCGTTCGCTCCGCTCGCGACGCGCGCCGTCAGCCGGCGCGCGTCGCACGTTCCCCGTGCCGCCTAGAAGACGAACCCGATCAGGATCGCCACCACCAGCGCGTAGATGCCGATGGCTTCGGTGAACGCGATCGCGAGAATCATGTTCGTCTGGATCGCGCCTGCCGCCTCCGGGTTGCGCCCCAGTGCCTCCATCGCCTTCCCGCCGAGCAGGCCGATGCCGATGCCCGGGCCGATCGCGCCCAGCCCCATCGCGATCGCCGCCGCGATGTACTTCATCGAGTCGGACGTGAACTCGTTGTCCGCCCCCGCCGCCTCCTGCGCCCCCGCCACCCCCGTGGCCGCCAGGAGCATCGCGCCCCCCAGCAGCCCCGCCGTCAGCACACGCCGGGCGATCATGCCAGCCGTCATCCCTGTCAATCCCTTCCTGCCGGCACGGTCGCGAACGCGTACCCGAGCCGCTGCCCCCCGCACCCGCTGCTAGTGATGCCCCTCGCCGGCCGTCTCGTGCTCACCACCCCCGTGCATCGCCACCGCCGTCTGGGCAAACACCAGCGTCAGCATCGCGAACACGAAGGCCTGCACCAGGCCGACGAACAGCTCTAACCCGAAGAAGATGTCCACCAGGACGAACGGCACCAGGAACGTCATCATCGTCAGCAGTACCTCGCCCGCGAAGATGTTCCCGAACAACCGGAACGTGAACGACACCACCCGCGACAACTCCGACAGCAACTCCAGGAACCCGACGAACACGTCGATGATCCCCATCGGGTTACCCCGCAGCAGCCCGCCAAAGTTGAAGAACTTCTTCAGGTAGCCCGGCCCCAGCGTCGTCAATCCCCAGAACTCCACGAAGATGAACGAGAAGATCGCGAGCGCCATCGGCGCGTTCACGTCCGTGTTCACCGAGCGGAACCACGGCGCGAGCAGCCCGGACGTGCCCTCCGGCGCCGCCTCAGCCTCCTCGGCCGCCGCGAGCACCGTCCCACCGCCGCCCGCCGCCGCCGACACCGCTGCCCCCGCACCCGGCGCGCCTGCCGGCGGCAGCGCCCCATGGCCGGCCGGCTCCGCCGCCTGCGCCGACGCGCACTCCGTACCCTCGCACTCGTCCGGGCCCACCGGGATGTACGCCATGTCCAGCCCGAGCACGCTCATCTGCTTGAAGTACACCTGCTTCTCGCCGTGTCCCGCTTCCGGCTTGCCGATCACCATGTTGAACGGCAACAGCCCGAAGTAGTTCGACACCAGCACGTAGAAGAAAATCGTCGCCACGAGCCCGAAGAACCGCCGCCCGTTCTGCTCCCCCGCCACGCTCACCACGATGCCGTAGAACCCGGAGACCAGCGCCTCCACCGCCCCGCTGAAGCCGGACGGCACCACGGACATGTTGCGCCCCGCGATAATCGCCACCGCGCAGATCAGCGCCACCACGAACCACGACGTGAACATCGTGTTCGTCACCCCGAGCGGCCCGATGTCGAAGATGTGCTCGGGCGCCACGATAATCACCGGCGACGGCCCCTTGACGAACAAGAAGCCGACGATCATCAGCGCCAGCACACCGATCGCGATCAGCCAGCCGCGCATCAGCGACCTTCCCCGCCGCCCGGGCGGCCCGTCCGCGCCAGCACTTGCTGGAGCTGTCGATACGCTCCGTAGAACCCCAGCAGCAGCCCCAGCACCAGGAACACCAGCGTCAGCACCGGCGCGCTGTCAAACTGCCCGTCCAGCCACCGGCCCAACAGCGTCATCGCGACGATCGAAGTCGCGAGATAGCTGCCGATTCCGACCAGCCCAAACGCCGGTGAGTTCCAGATGAGTAACCGCCCCCCGGGGACGAACCGGGCGGACTCTAGCACGCGCCCCGCGGGCGATCAACACTTGTGACTGCCTGCACGAACGCCGCGCGCTGCGCCACGTCGCGCGCTGCCCGCCGCGCCAGCGGGGTACCGAACAACGAGGCACCTGACCTTCGTCGCCGCCGGAGGGGCGGCCACCGTCAATCGCTCTCGCACCCGCCGCCCGTCCCGGCGAGTGACCTAGTCGAAGTCGTCCAGGTCGAGCCCCTTCAGGAACTCGCTGAACGGCGCGAGCTTCTCCAGCTCCTCCGCCGTCACGCCCCCCGTCGGCCCCTCCGCCGTGTCCACCGCCGACCCCGACGCGTCCAGCAGCACCCCCGCCCGGTCCAGCACCGCCTCCTCCGCGAAGATCGGCACCCCCGTGCGCACCGCCAGCGCGATCGCGTCCGAGGGCCGCGAATCCACCTCCACCGTGCGCCCGTCCTGCTCCAGGTGGATACGCGCGAAGAACGTATCGTTCTGCAGCTCGCTGACCACGACGCGCTTCACCACGCCGCCCAGCTGCTCGATCATGGTCGTCAGCAGATCGTGGGTGAGCGGCCGCACCACGCTCACTTCCTGCAAGCGCACCGCGATCGCGTCCGCCTCGGCCGGCCCGATCCAGATCGGCAGGTAGCGATCCGCATCCTTCTCGCGCAGGATCACCACCCGCTGGTAGTTGCGCAAACTCACGCGGATGCTCTCGATACTCAGCTCGATCACCGCATCACGTCCATCTGTCGAGTGTAGGAGCGCCCGTAACAGGGCGTCAACGAACGCGCGCGTCCGGCATCAGGGCTCCGCGCGCTCGCCCGCACCCGCATCCACGCTCGCATCGCCGAGCCCGCCATCACCGAAGAGCGCCCGCTCGATCGCCGGGTCCAGCGGCGCCCCCCGCTCCACGACGCTCGCCAGCCGCCGCCGCAGCGTCGGCCGGTCCAGCAGCACCCGCCGTCCGCACGTGCGACAGCGCAGCCCCACGTCCGCGCCCACGCGCACCACGTCCCACTCGAACCCGCCGCACGGATGCGCGCGCCGCAGGCGGACCACGTCCCCCATCCGCGCATCCAGGACCATCGCGCGACCTACGCCCGCAGCGCCGCCGCGATCGCGTCGCGCAGCGTGCGCGCCGCAGCGCGCGCCGCCTGCGCGTAGTCCGCGCCGCGGCTCGCATACAGCACCGCGCGCGAGGCGTTCACCAGCACGCCGCCGCCGCGCGCGTCGCGCGCCGCCCGCACCGCCGCCTCCAGGTCCCCCTGCTGCGCGCCCACGCCCGGCATCAGGAACAACAGCTCCGGGCACAGCGCGCGCACCCGCGCCGCCTCCTCGGGATACGTCGCGCCGACGACCAGGCCAACGTTGCCGCGCGTGTTCCACGCGTTCGCCAGCAACGCCACGCGCTCGTACAGCGGCCGGCCGTCCACCAGCAAGTCCTGCAGCTCACGCGAGCCGGCGTTCGAGGTGTGGCACAGCACGAAGCTGTGCCGGTCCGCATACGCGAGGTACGGCTCGACCGCGTCGCCACCCTGGTACGGGCTGATCGTGAGCGCGTCCGCGCCCAGCGTCTCGAATGCCGCACGCGCGTAGAAGCTCGCGCTGTTCGCCATGTCGCCGCGCTTCGCGTCCAGCAACATCGGCACGTCCGCCGGCGCCGCCGCGATCGTCGCGCGCAAATCCTCCCACCCCGCCGCGCCATCCACCTCGAAGAACGCCGCGTTCGGCTTGTAGCAGCACACGAGGTCCGCCGTCGCCTCGATCACCGTGCGCAGGAACGTCGCGCGATCGACCCCCGTCGGCAGCTGCGCCGGGTCCGGGTCCAGCCCCACACACAACAACGACCCGCTCCGCGTCGCCGCCGCCTCGTACTTCGCGCGGAACCGCGAGGCCACTCCCACCGGCCCCGGCCCCGGCCCCGGCATCGACGCCGACTCAGCGCGCGGTCCCGTCACGCCCGCCCCTCCCCTGCCGCCTCCGGCCGCAACACGTACAACGGCGGCAACACCGCCCCCGCCGCCTGTAACCGCCCAACCGTCGACGCGAACGCCTCCGCGTCACCCGTCGCCGCGCACTCCACCGCCACCGCAGCGCCCTCCGGCAACGCCAGCCCGTGCTCGGCGAGCTGCTGCTGCACGCGCCGCGCCACCGCCTCCGCCGCGTCCACCACGCGCACGCCCGGCCCCAGCACCCGCTCGATCGCCCCGCGCACGAAGCCGTAGTGCGTGCACCCCAGCGCCACCGCGTCGACGCCCGCCGGGAGCGCCGCCAGCTCGCGCCGCAGCAGCGCGTCGATCGCCGGCCCGGACACCGCGCCCTCCTCCACCAGGTCCGCGAGCCCCGGCAGCGCCACCGTCACCACCTCCGCCGTCCCTGCGTACGCGCGCCGCAGCCGCTCCAGCCGCTCCCCACGCGCCGTCGATGGCGTCACCAGCACCGCCACCCGCCCCCGCCCGGACTGCGCCAGCGCCGGCTTCAGCGGCGGCTCCATCCCCACCACCGGCACCGCGAACCGCTCCCGCAACGTCTCGATTGCCGCCGAGGTCGCCGTGTTGCACGCCACCACCAGCAACGCGCAGCCCTCGTCCACCAGCCGCGCCGCCAACACCAGCGCGCGCGCCTCCACTTCGGCCGCGCTGCGCTCGCCGTACGGAAAGTACGCCGTGTCCGCGAGGTAACGGATCGGCAGCGCCGGCAGCAGCGCGTGCAGCGCCGCCACCACCGTCAGCCCACCCACCCCGGAGTCGAACACCCCGACCGTCGTCGTCATCGCGCGCCTCGTCACTCACGGTAGCCATGCGCCCGCACCACCGGCAACCACGATCGCGCGTCCCCCCCCCGTTCGTCTCCCCTCGCCCCGCCCTGCGGGGAGAGGGGCCGG
>CAMDBZ010000012.1 GCA_945889565.1 Thermoflexus hugenholtzii JAD2
ACCGAGTATCGCGGCCCGCGCGCGGGCCAGTCAACGCGCGCGCTACCACGCCGCGAGGATCAGCGCGCACGCGAGCGGCACGCCGCATGCCACCACCAGCAGCAGCAGCCGCGCCTCACGGAGGCGGGCGGCCGGCTCGACGGTGCGCACGGCGCGGCGCATCTGCCACGTCACAGCGACAGCGTAGGCGGCGAGCAGCGCGAGCAGCAGCGGGACCACGCGCCGATGCTACTCGACCCGCGCCGCGCGGAGGCGCCCGGCGCTATTCGGCGCCGGTGATGCGCAGGATCGGCGCGTTGTGCACCACCAGGTACACCTCCCCCGCCGCGTCCGTGCCGAACGAGGCGACCGGCCGGTTGCCGCGGTCCGCGACCAGCACGGGCGCCCCGCCCTGCGTCGGCAGCGCCCAGACGCGGCCGCCGCAGTAGTCGCTGTACAGGTAGTGCCCCACGAGCTGCGGGATCGCGCTGCCGCGATAGACCACGCCGCCGGTCACCGAGCAGCCGAGGTCGTGCCCGTACTCGGCGACGGGGAACGTGAGCCCGCTGCGGTCGCAGGCGCCGCCGTTGCAGCGCGAGCCCTCGAAGCGGTTCCAGCCGTAGTTCGCGCCGCGGCGGATCACGTCGATCTCCTCGACCGCGCCCTGGCCCACGTCGCCCGCCCACAGCGCGCCCGTCGCGGGGTCGAACGCCATGCGCCACGGGTTGCGCAGGCCGTAGGCCCAGATCTCGGGCAGCGCGCCGGGCGTCGACACGAACGGATTGTCGCCGGGCACCGCGTACGCGCCGCCGCCGCTGACGTCGAGGCGCAGGATCTTGCCGAGGTGCGTGCCCAGGTTCTGGCCGTTGCCGTGCGGGTCGCCGCCCGACCCGCCGTCGCCCAGCCCGAGGTAGAGCATGCCGTCCGGCCCAAAGCGGATCGCGCCGCCCTTGTGGTTGCCGTACGGCTGGCTCACCTCCAGCAGCACCTGCTCGCTGCCCGCTCCGTCGCCGCTCACGGTGAAACGCGAGAGCACCGTGCGCCGTGGACCCGCCGCCGCGTAGTACGCGTAGAGGTGCGGCGGCGACGGGAAGCCGGGCGCGAGCTGCACGCTGAGCAGCCCCTCCTCGTTGTTCTGCGTGGTGACGCGGCCGCTGAGGTTCAGCAGCGTGCCGGCGTCGCGCCCGTCCGCGGTGACGAGCAGCACCGGGCCGTCCTGCTCCGCGATGAAGAAGCGGCCGCCGGGGTACGCGCCGAGCTCGACCGGGCTGTTGAAGACGCGCCCGCCGAAGGCGTTCGCGAGCGTGATGCGGCGCACCCCGCCACCCTGCCCGGTGGCGGGCGGCGGCGCCGGGGCGGGCGGGGCCGCCGCCTGCGTCGAGGCCGGGGGCCGCGGCGATGTCGCGCTGCCGCCGCCGCCGGCCACCGGCGTAGGCGGGCTCGCGATCACTGTCTGCACCCACTCGGGCAACGCCGGGTTCGGCGTCGACTCAGCTGCAGCAGCTGTCGGGGTCGCGCTCGCGCCTGCGTCGCGCGTGCCCGCGGCCGTCGCCGAGGCCGTGCTCGCCAACCCCGCCGGCGCGCCCTGGAAGTCGTCCTCGAGGCTGTCGCCGCCGCAGGCGAGCGCGAGCGCGGCGAGACCCGCGAGCGCGAGACGCGACGAGCCGCGGACCGTTCGAAGCACGCGCATACTCTTCCGACGCCCCGGGAGCGGCCGACCCTACAGCCGCGTCGATTCTAGCAGCGGCCCACGTGGGCCACTTCCGCCGCGCCGCTAACGCACGAGCGTGATCAGCGGCGTCAGCGTGAGCATGCACAGCAGCGTCGAGCTCACCACCGCCCGCGTCACGAACGCCGGTGCCGCCCCGAACTGGGTGGCGATGATCGTCGTGATCACCGCGGTCGGCATCGCCGCGAGCACCACCAGCGTGCCGCGCGTGTCCCCGCCCAGGCCGGTGCCGCTGGCCACGCCCCACGCGACCGCCGGCGCGACCAGCAGCCGCGCGGCGTTGAGCACGGCCGTGTCCAGCAGCCGGTCCATGCCGATCGACTGCTGCAGCTGCAGCCCGAGCACCGCGAGCATCGTCGGCACCGCCGCGCCCGCGAGCGTGCGCATCGGGGCGTCGATGGCGACGGGCAGCGACACGCCCGCCACGTTCACGATCACGCCCACCACCGCCGCCCACAGCGCCGGCGCGCGCAGCGGCGCGACGAGCGCGGCGCGCGCCGACCCGCCCGCCAGCGACGCGATCGCAATGCCCGCCGAGTTCGCAAGCGTCGCGCCGACGACGAAGTTCATCACCGCGATGTCGAGCCCGGCCTGCCCGAACGCGAGCTGCGCGACCGGCAGCCCCATGTTGCCGACGTTCGGCGTCGTGGCCGCCAGCGCGAACCCGGCGCGCAGCGGCGCATCGTGCCGCGCGACCGTGGACCACAGCGCAGACACGCCGTACATCGCCACGAACGTCCCCGCCATCACCGCGACGATGCGCAGCGAGACGTCGAGCGTGAGCGCGGAGTCCGCGAGCGAGCGAAACACGAGCGCGGGGCTGAACAGGTAGAACACGAGCGCCGACACCGGCGCCACCGGGATCGCCCGCCAGCGCCCGACCGCGCCGCCCAGCGCCGCGACGATCGCCACCGGCAACACCACGTCGAGGAATACGCGCAGCATCGCCGCACGCTAGCAGCCGCGGCCCGCACGCGCTCGCTCCGGGGCTGCGCGCCCCGGGGAGGGAAGGCGCTACCCGCGCGGCAGGCCGAGCCCGCGCGTGGCGATCACGTTGCGCTGGATCTCGTTCGAGCCGCCATAGATGGTCAGCAGCACCGAGTGCAAATACTCGTACGTGAACAGCCCCTGCTGCGGCGCGTGCTCGCTGTCCGGGTCCCACACGTTCGCGTACAGGCCGTACACCTTCGTCGCCGTGTTGGAGAGCCGCTGCGTCAGCTCGCTCCCAAGGATCTTCGAGCTCGACGACTCCGAGGTGTTCGGCTCGTTCGCGCCCTGCAGCGACGCGATGCGGTACGAGAGGTTGAACAGCACCTCGGAGTCCATGTAGTGCTGCGCGATCGCGTGCCGCTGCCGTGTGAGCCGGCCGCCCGCGGCCTGCGTGCGCCCCTGCTCCGTCTCGACCGCCGCAAGCAAGGCGTTGATGTAGCGGCGCAGCACGACCGCGTTGCCCACGTTCGAGCGCTCGATGTCCAGCACGTACATCGCGACGTACCAGCCGCGGTTCTCGCCGCCGACCACCTGGTCCGCGGGCACGCGCACCGCCTCGAAGAACGTCTCGTCGACCTCCGCCTCGCCCGTCAGCGTGATGATCGGCCGCGAGGTGATGCCCGGCGTGCGCATGTCGAGCACGATGAACGAGATGCCGCGGTGCTTCGGCGCGAGCGGGTCCGTCCGGAACAACCCGAAGCACCAGTCCGTCCCGCGCGAGCGGCCCCACAGCTTCTGCCCGTCGATCACGTACTCGTCGCCGTCGCGCACCGCGCGCGTCTGCAACGACGCCAGGTCGGAGCCCGCGCCCGGCTCGGAGAAGCCCTGGAACCACTGGTACTCGCCCGTGAGCGTCTTCGGCAGGAAGCGCTGGCGCTGCTCCTCGCTGCCGTGCGCGATCAGCGCCGCACCGACCAGCGAGTAGCCGCCGCCGCCCACCGCCGGCGCCTGCGCCTCCGCCATCTCCTGGTTGAAGATGAACTGCTCCAGCGTCGAGAGGCCCGCGCCGCCGTACTGCGGCGGCCACGCCGGCGCCGAGAAGCCGCCCGCGTGCAGCGCCTCCGCCCAGGCGCGCGCCGCGGCGTTCGCCTCCGCATCGGCGCTGCGCATGTCCTCGTGCCACACCCCGCCGAGGCCGCGCGGGCGCCCCGCCGCGGCGCGCCGGCGGTACAGCTCCGGCAGGCTGCCCTCGACGAGCGTGCGCACTTGCGTGCGGAACGCCGCCTGCTGCGGCGAGTCAGCCCAGTCCATCGTCGCGCCTCCCTCACCTCGCCCGACGCTCGCGCGCCTCCTCGCCGGGGCCGCGCCGATTACGCGTGCGCGTCCTCGCGGTACACCGTGCCGATCACCTCGTCCGCCAGCAGCTGCTCGTACGCCGCGCGCGACAGCCCGAGCAGGCCGCACAGCACCTCCTCGTTGTGCTGGCCCAGCGTCGGCGCGGGCCCGCGCACGGGCACGAGCGGCTGCCGCGCGAACGTGCCCATCGGTCCGGGCTGCAGGTGCGTGCCGGCCTCCGGGTGCGTGATCGGCTGGAAGAAGCCGCGCGCGCGCAGGTGCGGGTCGTCCGTCATCTCCTCCTGGTGCAGCAGTTCCGTCGCCGACACCCCCGCCGCCTGCAGCTGCACCATCAGCGCGCGCGCGTCGTGCTGACACGTGCGCGCCGCCACCAGCGGGTCGAGCTCCCCGCGATGCGCGTAGCGCGCGGCGGCATCGACGAAGCGTGCGTCGCTCGCCAGCTCCGGCACGCCCAGGCAGTCGCACAGCGCCGCGAACGCCGCGTCCGAGCTCACGGCGATCGCCACCCAGCGGTCGTGCCCGCGCGCCGGGTACGGCCCGTACGGCGCGAACGCGGGGCTCGCGTTGCCCCAGTGCCCCTGCACGCGCCCGTTCATCGCGTAATCCATGAAGGCGTACGCCTCCTGCTGCAGCACCGCCTCCGACTGCGACAGGTCGATCAGCTGGCCGACGCCCGTGCGCTCGCGCGCGAACAACGCCGCGAGCAGCGCAAACGCCACGTTCGCGCCGGCGTTCGGGTCGCCGTGCAGCGAGTTCGGCGTCTGCGAGGGGTCGCTGTCTTCGTAGCCGCGCAGCAGCGTGTGCCCCGCGACGGCCTCCATGATCGTGCCGTACCCCTTGAAGTGCCGGTACGGCCCTTCGATGCCGAAGCCGGGGAAGCGCACCATGATCAGCCGCGGGTTGCGCTGCGCGAGCTGCGCGTAGTCGACCTGCAACCGCTCGACGACCGCCGCGGCGTTGTTCTCGATGAACACGTCCGCGTGCTGCGCGAGCTCGTAGAACAGCTCGCGCCCCCGCTCTCGTTCGAGGTCGAGCGTCACCGACTTGCAGCCGCGCTTCGCGAAGTTGAACCACGCCTGGCGGTTCCAGAAGCCCTCGCTGCCGTCACGGCCCAGGTAGTACGTGCCCACGCGCCCGTCGAGCAGCGGCTGCGGGATGTGGCGAAAGTTCGTGCGCGTCGGGTTGAGGTGCTGGATCGACTCGATCTCGATCACCTCGGCGCCGAGGTCCGCGAGCAGCACCGTGGCAAACGGCCCCGCCCACACGATGCCCTGCGACAGCACGCGCACGCCGCTCAGCGGCAGGCTACGTTCGCTCCCCATGCGCCATCTCCCTTCGGCGCGACGCTAGACCACGCCGAGCTGGCGCAGCCGCACGACGTCGGCGCGCTGGTAGCCGAGGCCGCACAGCACCCCCACGGTGTGCTCGCCCAGCAGCGGCGCGCGGCGCAGCGTGCCCGGCGTCCCGTGCAGCTTCAGCGCGAACCCGGGGTACTCCAGCAGCCCCGCGTGCGGGTGGTCGAGCGTCGTGAAGAAGTTGCGCGCGCGGAAGTGCGGGTCGCGGAACACATCGTCCATGGCGTTGAGCGCGCTCACCGGCCAGCCTTCCGCCTGCGCGAGCTCCATCGCCTCCTGCTTCGTGTGGCTCAGCAGCCACGGGTACACGAGCGCGTCGATCTCCTCCGCGAGCTCCGCGTCGTACAGCCGCGACGCCAGGCGCTCGTCGTCGATCAGGTCGGGCCGGCCGATGGTGCGGCACAGCCGCGGCCACCACGCGATCTGGGTGGAGATGGACACGTAGCCGTCCGCCACCGGATACGTGCCCGCCGGCAGCGCGTTCATGCGCACCGCACGCTCGCGCGTCGTCATCAGCGACCCCGAGTACTGGTACGCCATCAGGTTCGGCGCCCCGCGGTCCATGGACGCCGCGAGCATCTCCTGGATCGAGCAGTCCACGCGCTCGCCCGCCCCGTCGCGGCGCGCGCCCCACACCGCCGCCAGCCCCATGCCCGCGGCCACCACACCCGCGAAGAACAGCGGCATGTACAGCCCGAGCTTGATCGGCTCCCGCTGCGGGTCGCCCGTCACCTGCATCACGCCGCCCATCGCGTACATGAGCATGTCGTCCGCGACGAAGTCGCGGTACGGCCCCGTCTGCCCGAAGTTGGACAGCTGCAGCAGCACCGCGCGCGGGTTCGCGGCCGCGAGCGCGTCGGCGTCGACGCCGAGCCGCGCGAGCGTGCCCGGCCGGAAGCTCTCGACGATGAGGTCTGCGTCGGCGGCGAGCCGCAGCAGAATGCCGCGCGCCGTCGCATGCCGCAGGTTGAGCGTGACGCTGCGCTTGCCGGTGTTGAGGTGCAGGAACATCCCGCTGGTCTCGGGGTGCGGCAGGTCCTGCGGGAACGGGCCCATGCGCCGCGCCGGGTCGCCGCCGTCCGGCCGCTCCACCTTCACCACGTCCGCGCCGAAGTCCGCGTAGTACTTCGTCGCGAACGGCCCCGCGACACCCTGCGTGAGGTCCAGCACGCGCAGGCCCGCCAGCGGTCCCTCGCTCATCGCGGCCACCCCCGCCGACCGCGTGCCGCCCGCACGCGACCCGTTGCGCCCTGTTCGGGCGGGAGCGTAGCACCATCACGTGCGTCGTGAGCCCGCGGGCGCGGACCACACGTTCAGGCGACAGCGCCCGCCGCGCGCAGTGCCGCGATCTCCGTGGCGCCGACGCCGCACTCGGCGAGCACCTCGTCGGTGTGCCGGCCGAGCGGCGGCGATGGACGCGTGGAGCCGTTCGGGTGGTTCGCCATCTGCACGATCGGCCCCACCATCAGCGACGGCCCCGTCGTCTCGTGCTCCACCTCGATCATCCCGCCGATCGCCGCCACCTGCGGGTCGTCCGCGAGCTCCTCCGGCAGGTTGACGCGAGACACCGGCGCCCCCTCCGCCTCGAAGCGGCGCACCCACTCGTCGGCGGTGGCCGTGAGCAGCGTCGCGCGGATGCGCGCACGCACCGCATCGATGCTCGCCTCCAGCGCCGGGTCGAGCGGGTCGAAGTCGGGCCGCGCGCTCGGGTCATCGTCGATGCCCAGCACGCGACGCATCGCATCCTGGTTCGCGCGCGTGAGCGCCCCCAGCACGACCGCGCCGTCCTGCACGCGATACCCGGAGTAGTACAGCCGGAACGCCTTGCCGCTGCCCCCGCGCGTGGCGCCCGTGCGTGCCTCCACGATCTCGCGATAGCCGCCGCCCGCCGCCCGCGCCGCGGCCACGGCGTCCAGCAGCGGGCGCTGGAAGATCGCGTCCGCCACGGGCACCCGCGCGATGCGCTGGTTCTGCACCGATAGCGCGCTCATCAGCAGCGACGTCTGGATGAACTCGCCTTCACCGCTGAGCGCACGCCGGTACAGCGCGGCGCAGATGCCCATCGCGCCGGCAAGCCCGCTCGCGTAGTCCGCGATCGCCGTCGACACGATCGACTCCGGCGCGCCGTCCTCGTCGAGCTTGCCCTCGTTCGCGATCAGCCCGGAGTAGCCCTGCGCCGCGAGGTCCGAGCCGGATCGCTGCGCGCCGGGCCCGCTGCTCCCATAGCCCGTGTTCTCCATGTACACGAGGTCCGGGCGCAACGCGCGCAGCGTGGGATAGTCCACCCGCAGCCGCTCCGCGACCCCGGGCCGCGCGTTCATGACGAACACGTCGAAACGCGGGATGATGCGATGCACCAGCGCCTGCCCCGCCGGGTGCTGCAGGTTGACGACGATGCCGCGCTTGCCGCGGTTCAGGATCTGGAACGTCTTCGACTCGCCCGGCACGAACGCGCCGAGGTGCCGGAAGCCCTCGCCCCCCGGCGGCTCGACTTTCACGACGTCCGCGCCGAGGTCCACGAGGTTCAGCCCGCAGTACGGCGCCGCCACGATCTGCGACACCTCGAACACCCGCACCCCCTCGAGCGGTCCGCCCATCGCCCCACCTCCTTCGCGCGCGCGTCGGCATTCTAGCGCGCCCCCCAGGGGCAACCCCCGATACCGGCGCTCGCGCCGGCGCCGGAACGTGCGTGTGTGCATGCACGCCGGGGCACGTCCCGCAGCCAGCGTCCACGTAACGCGGGGCCGCTCGCGTCCGCTTTTGCCTCCCGTTAACGTGGCGCGTCCATGGTGTTAACTCGGCGCGCGCACCATCGAGTCGTCGGGCGCGGGATCGCGCCCACTTGTAGGTGCCAGGGGGAAACCAACTATGACCCGAACTGTCTGGCGGCTGGCGCTGCTCGCCGCCCTGTCCGCGCTGGTCGCCGCGTTCGCCATCGCGTGCGGCGGCGACGGGGCAGCGACGGACGCGGACGACGATGCCACAGCGATGAGCGGAGCCGCGGCGCTCGCGGAGCCCGCCAACAAGGCCGCGCTCGCAGGCCTCAAGGGCGACATCATCGCCGACGGCTCCAGCACCGTGTACCCGATCACCGCCGCAGCCGCGGAGGAGTTCCGACGGTACGCGAAGGACGTCCGCGGCAGCGTCGGCATCGCCGGCACCGGCGGCGGCTTCAAGAAGTTCTGTGCAGGCGAGACCGACATCTCGAACGCCTCGCGCCCGATCTCGACCAGCGAGGTCACGGCTTGCGCGGACAAGAAGATCGAGTTCATCGAGCTGCCGGTCGCCTACGACGGCCTCGCCGTCGTCGTGAGCCCGCGCAACACCTTCGTGAGCTGCCTGACCACGGCCGAGCTCAAGAAAATCTGGGAGCCCGAGGCGCAGGGCAAGATCACGAACTGGAAGCAGGTCCGCGACAGCTTCCCGGACCGCCCGCTGAAGCTCTTCGGCCCCGGCACGGACTCCGGCACGTTCGACTTCTTCACGCAGGCCATCAACGGCAAGGAGAAGGCCAGTCGCGGCGACTTCCAGGCCTCCGAGGACGACAACGTGCTCGTCCAGGGCGTCACCGGCGACGAGGCCGCGCTCGGCTACTTCGGCTACGCCTACTACGTGGAGAACCCCGGCAAGCTCAAGCTCGTCGGCGTCGACAAGGGCGACGGCACCTGCCGCACCCCCAGTGTCGCGAACATCGCCGACCAGACCTACCAGCCGCTCGCTCGACCGCTCCTCATCTACGTGAAGAAGACGGCCACCACTCGGCCAGAGGTGATGGCGGTCCTCACCGTCATGCTCAGCAAGAGCTTCTCGCCCGCCATCCAGACCGCCGAGGTCGGCTACGTCCCGCTGTCCGACAAGCTGTACGAGGCCGCCACCAAGCGCCTGACCGGAGGCACCGTCGGCACGCTGTGGCCGAAGGGCACGGAGATCGGCGCGACGCTGGACCGCTACCTGCAGTAGCGCACATCGTCACCCGCAACCCTTCCGAAGGCGGCCCCACCAGGGGCCGCCTTCGCCTTGCCCAGGCTCGCCGCAGCGCTGGGTCACGCCTGCCCTCCGCCCCCGCTGACCGGCATCCGCTGGGGCCGTCCACACGTATGTATGTGATAGAGTCCAGCCACCACGACTGTGGCTATCGGGCGTAGCGATCAGCGGACCGGAGGGATGCGATGGCTGAGAGTAACGAAGAAGGCAGGCTGTTCACGTCGGCAGTGCGTCGGCGCAGCCTGCTGCGCGGGGCGGCCCTCGGTGGCGCCGGGCTCGCGGCCGCGGCGCTGCTCGGCTGCGGCGGGGACGAGGAGGAAGACGCCGCCGCCAATGCGCCGGCTTCGGGCGGCGACGCGAAGGCCACGACCACCGGCGAGCTGATCAAGGACGACGCGCTCCCCTACCCCTACCAGTACCCAGAACCCTCCAAGCAGCCGAAGCCCGGCGGCATCATGGTGTTCGGCGTCAACTCCGACATCTCGACCATGGACACGACGAAGGCCTCGTCGAGCGGCACGGGCCGCATCGTCAACATGGTCTACAACCGGCTGATCGGCTTCAACCGCGGCGTGCGCCTGCACCCCTTCAAGATCACCTTCGAGCCGGAGCTCGCGAAGTCGTGGGAGCGCTCGGCGGACGGCCTCGTCTACACGTTCAACCTCCGCGAGGACGTCAAGTGGCACAACGTCGCGCCGCTTAACGGCCGCGCGTTCGAGGCCGCCGACGTCAAGTTCGCGTACGAGCGCTTCGCCAAGGAAGGCGTGAGCAAGTCCTACTGGACCGAGCTCGACAAGATCGAGGCGCCCGACAAGAAGACCGTCAAGATCACGCTCAAGAAGCCGCTCGCAGACTTCATCACCCCGCTCGCCTCCGCCTACCAGACGATCTTCCCGAAGGAGCTCGTGGACTCGGGTGAGATTGAGAAGAAGGCCATCGGCACCGGTCCGATGATCCTCAAGGAGGCGCTCTCCGCCCAGCGCGTCACGTTCGACAAGAACCCCGAGTACTGGGAGCGCAAGGTCCTGCTCGACGGCTTCGAGTTCCGCTTCATCGCCGACACTGCGGCGCGCATCGCCGCCTTCCGCTCCGATCAGATCGCGTTCGGCGACATCCTTGTCTCCTCGATCCAGGACGCCAAGCAGCTCGTCGCCTCGAACCCAACCGTGCAGATCAACATGAGCCCCACGACGCAGGGGCAGCCGTTCGCCCTCAACCTCTCGAACCCGAAGTTCGCCGATGTGCGCGTCCGTCGCGCGATCTCCATGGCGATCGACCGCGACGAGTTCAACAACATCGTCTATCCCGGCGTCGGCAAGATCCTCCCGATGTACCCGTGGATCTTCGCACTCGCCAAGGAGCCCGCGGCCAAGGACCTCGGCCCGTGGGCGCAGTACAACCCGGAAGAGGCGAAGAAGCAGCTGATGGCCGCCGGCGCCGAGAAGCTGGAGCTGACCAACAAGTACTACCCGTACTCACCCGCCTACGACCAGCTGGCCGAGGTGCATGCCGCGCAGTTCAAGAAGGTCGGCATCGACCTCAAGGGCGGCAAGGCCGAGTACACCGAGTTCAACTCGCAGTGGGTCGGCGCAAAGCTACCGGAAGTCTCCACCGGCGGCTGGGTGACGATCGGCTTCGACGCGGACAACTACTTCTACAACGTGATCCACTCCGCGTCCCCGGGCAACCGCCACCAGCTCAAGGACCCGAAGATCGACGAGCTCGCCGACAAGGGCCGCACCGAGCTCAACCCGGACAAGCGCAAGGCGATCTTCAAGCAGATCTGGGACCTCGACCTGGATCAGGCGTACCACCCCGTGGTGGCATCCGGCTCCGGCTTCAACGTGCTCCAGTCGTGGGTGCGCGGCCTCCGCTTCGGCGGCGCGCTCTCCACCACGAACTCCTACCAGGACATCGGCGACCTCGTGGCGGAGGCATGGATCGACAAGTAGGTCACTCGCCGTGACGGGCGGCCCGGGCGTACCGTTCAGGCGGATCAGGGAGAGCGGCGGCGCCTGTGCGCCGCCGCTCTGCGTCCGGGCCGAAGCTGCGTGCGGCCCCACCCACTCGACGCCCGCACACGCGAGCCTACGATCGTTATACTCCGCCCACCGCAGCGCACACCGTGAAGGGAGCGCGGCATGGCCGGCATCATGCCCCTCGACGATGTGCGAGTGATCGACCTCACGCAGGGCGCGATGGGGCCGTTCTGCACGCGCGTGCTCGCCGATTACGGCGCCGACGTGATCAAGATCGAACCGCCGGGCGCGGGCGACCCCGCGCGCATGCTCCCGCCGTTCCTCGCCGACGAGCCCGGCCCGGAGCGCAGCGGCCTGTTCCTGTTCCTCAACACCAGCAAGCGCTCCGTGACGCTCGACGTGACACGACCGCGCGGCCGCGAGCTGCTGCTGCAACTCGTGCGCGGCGCGCAGGTCGTCGTCGAGAGCTTCAAGCCGGGCGCGCTCGCGCAGCTCGGGCTGGACTACGCGACGCTGCACGCCGCCAACCCGCAGCTCGTGCTCACCTCGATCACGAACTTCGGCCAGCACGGTCCGTACGCGCAGTTCGAGGCGGAGTCGCTGACCGCGTACGCCATGGGCGGCGCGATGCTGCAGGCGGGCGACGTCGACCACGAGCCGCTGAAGACCGCCGGCCGCATGGCCGAGTACCAGGCCGGCCTCTCCGCCGCGCTCGCGACGTCGCTCGCGCTGCTCGGCGCGGAGCGCCGCGGCGCGGGCGAGCACCTCGACGTCTCGCTGTTCGAGACCGCGACGCACTCCATCGACCAGCGGCTCGGTCGCCTGCTCGGCTACGAGCACGGCGGCCACGTCGGCACGCGTACCGGCCTCGCCTCGATGGTCGGCTCGGGCGTGTACCCGGCGGCGGACGGCTTCTTCTTCTTCACCGCCGGCGTGCAGTACATCACCCAGATGATCCGCATGATCGGCCACGAGGAGCTGTTCGAGCAGCCCGAGTGGGCCACCGCCGAGGCACGCGCGCACCCGGACCGCATCGCGGAGTTCCCGCAGTACCTGCTGCCGTGGTCCGTGTCGCGCACGATGACGGAGATCCGCGACGCGTGCCAGGAGTTCGGCGTGCTCGGCGGCCCGCTGAACACGATCCCCGCGCTGCTCGCCGACCCGAGCTTCGTCGAGCGCAAGTTCTTCCAGCAGATCGACCACCCGGTGGTCGGCCCGCAGACGTACCCCGGCTACCACTTCACGCTGCACCGCGACGAACCGATGCCGCCGCGGCGCCATGCCCCGCTGCTGGGCGCGCACACCGAGGCCGTCCTCTGCGGCGAGCTGCGCCTCGGCGCCGCCGAGCTGGCCGAGCTGCGGCGGGAGGGGGTGGTCTGATGCAGGACGACGTACCGAGCACCACCAACGCGCGGCTGCCCCTCGCCGGCGTGCGCGTGCTGGACCTGACCGTGGTGTGGGCCGGCCCCTACGCGACGATGCACCTCGCCGACTGGGGCGCCGAGGTGATTCGCATCGAGTCCGTGCGCCACTTCGCCAGCGCCACGCGCGGACAGCTGCCCTACCCGCCAGCCGCCTTCGTGCAGGCGACCTCCGCCGGCGGCATGGGCTACCCGTACGACGAGGCCGGCGCGCGCCCGTGGAACCGCAACGCGATCTTCAACGCGCACGCCCGCAACAAGCGCTCGATGACCGTCGACCTCACGCGGCCCGAGGGGCGCGACGTGCTGCACCGCCTCGTCGCTGCCTCGGACGTAGTGATCGAGAACAACCTCCCGCCCAACATTGAGAAGCAGGGCATCTCGTGGGAGGCGCTGTCCGCGGTCAACCCGCAGCTCGTGCTCGTGCGCATGCCCGCGTTCGGCATCGACGGCCCGTACCGAGGCTATCGCACGTGGGGTAACCATATGGAGGCGCTGGCCGGCCACCCGCTGATCCGCGCCTACCCGGACCTCAGCCCCGAGTACGCCCCCACCGGCGTGCCCGCCGACGCCGCGGGCGGCGTCTCCGGCGCGCTCGCCGTCGTGCTGGGCCTGCGCCAACGCGCGAAGACCGGCCACGGCGTGTTCATCGAGGCCGCGACCGCCGAGAACTTCGTGCCGCTGCTCGGCGAGTTCGTCCTGGACTACTCGCTCAACGCGCGCACGTGGGAGCAGATGGGCAACGACCACTGGTGGTGGGCCCCGCACAACGTCTACCGCTGCCACGGCGCCGACCGCTGGGTGACGCTGTGCGTGCGCAACGAGGACGAGTGGCGCGCGCTGCTGGACGCGATGCGCCGCCCCGAACTCGCCGACGACCCGCGCTTCGCCGACATGGCATGCCGCCACGAGCATCGTCGCGCGCTCGACGCGCTCATCGGCGAGTGGACCGCCACCCGCGACGCGTACTGGATCATGTACCGCCTGCAGGAACGCGGCGTGCCCGCGGGCGTCGTGATGTCGGAGGTCGATGCGCTGGAAAACCGCCATCACGCCGCGCGCGACTTCTTCCAGGAGATCGATCACCCGGAGTCTGGCCACTACCGCCACGTCGGGCGGCTGTGGCAGGCGTCCGAGACGCCGCAACCGCCCGCGCGCCACGCGCCGCTGCTCGGCGAAGACAACGAGTACGTCTACAAGCAGCTGCTCGGCTTCACCGACGAGCAGTACCGCGCGTTCGAGGCGGCCGGGCACATTGGCATGGATTACCCGCGCGAGTAACGCGCGGAGGGGCATGGACTATCCGCGAGAGTAGCCGGGAGGCGACGTTTGGCCACCTACGAGCATGTGCTGTACGAGTCCGCGCCACCGATCGTGACGGTGACGCTCAACCGCCCCGCGCAGATGAACGCGCTGTCGCGCCCGCTCGAGGCCGAGCTGCACGCCGCGCTCGACGAAGCAGTCGCGGACCCGGCGATCCGCGCGATCATCGTCACCGGCGCCGGGCCCGCGTTCTCCGCGGGCTACGACCTCGGCGGCGACCGCCCGGCCGAGGAGCGCCGCCGCGACGTGCTGGACCGCTGGGTGCAGACGGACTGGCGCCACGCGCAGCAGATGATGCACATCATGGAGCTGCCGAAGCCGGTGATCGCCGCGGTCAACGGCTGGTGCCTCGGCGGCGGCTTCTGGATCTCGCTCGCCTGCGACATCACCATCGCCTCGGAGCAGGCGACCTTCGGGCAGCCGGAGGTACGCATGATCTCCAACAGCTCGTTCCTGTTCCCCGCGCTCGTCGGCTGGAAGAACGCACACCGCTACGCGCTCACCGGCGACCACTTCGACGCGCACGAGGCGTTGCGCATCGGCGCGGTGAACGAGGTGGTGCCACACGAGCAGCTGATGGAGCGCGCCCGCGCCATGGCCGCGCGGCTCGCGCTCGTGCCGCCAGACTCCGTGCGCATGAACAAGGCGCTCACTATCAAGGGCCTGCAGGCGATGGGCCTGCGCACCGGCCTCGAGGTCGGCGGCTTCATCTCCACAACGGTGCACTCGATGACGGACGCGGCGGACGTCGAGGCGCTGTACGAGACGCAGCGTCGCGACGGCCTGCGCGCGTTCCTGCAGCAGCGCGACGGCCCGTTCCTGCCGGAGCCGGGCGGCCCGCGCAGCAAGCCCCGCTCGTGACCACCACCGCCGATACCGCGCTCGCAGCCGAGGTGCTGGCCGCCCAGCGCGCGCGCTTCGACGCGACCACGCGCGCGGACGTGGCGGCGCTCGACGCGCTGCTCGCCGACGACTGCACGTACGTGCACGCGCACGGCGTCGTCGACACGAAGGCAGCGTTCCTCGCAACGATCGAGGTCGGGCGCACGCGTTACGCGTCGTTCGCTACGCGCGAACTCGCGGTGCGCATGCTCGATGGCGTCGCGCTGGTGACCGGCCTCGCGGACATCGCCGTGCGCGCCGGCGAGCGCGCGCTCACGCTGCACGTGCGCTTCCTCGACGTGTGGGCGCGGCGCGACGGCCGCTGGCAGAACGTCGCCTGGCAGCCCACGCGGCTGCCGGAGGCGTAGCGCACGCCCAATCGTCCGCCGTCATCGCGCTGAGACGCGGACGGCTCCCACTCCCCTCGCCCGCCGCGCGGGAAAGGGGCCGGGGGTGAGGGTCCCCGGGCGCTACGGCATATACGCGCCGGCGTTGACGTGCAGCGTCTGCCCGGTGATGCGGCCGCTCTCCGGAAGCGCGAAGAACGCGACCGCGGCCGCGATATCCTCCGGCTCCAGCACGACGCCCATCGGGTTCGCGATGCGGCCAGTGCGCGCCGACTCTTCGATCGCGGCGCGCGTGCCGAAGGCGCCGCGCGTCATGGCCGTGTCAGTGATGCCGGGCGCGACGACGTTCGCCGTGACGCCCGCCGTCGCGAGCTCGCCCGCGAGCGCCTTCGTGAGCGCGATCACGCCCGCCTTCGACGCCGCGTACGCGCCGCTGCCGGGCCCGACGCGCACGCCCGTGCCGGAGGAGATGTTCACCACGCGCCCGTAGCCGGCAGCCGTCATCAGCGGCGTGACGGCCTTGCAGCACAGGAACGTCCCGCGCAGGTTCACCGCCTGCACGCGCTCCCAGTCATCGTCGTCGAGGTTCGCGACCGGGCCGCCGCGCGAGATGCCGGCGCAGTTGACGAGGATCGCGGGGGTGCCAAGCGCCGCGACCGCGCGCTCGACGGCGGCGCGCACCTGCGCGGCCTCCGACACGTCGACCGTGACGGCGACCGTGCGCACCGGCGTCTCCAGCGCGCGCACCAGGCGCTCCGTCTCAGCGGCGCCCGCAGCGTCGACGTCGAGCAGCGCGACCGCGGCGCCCTCGCGCGCGAGCCGCAGCGCCACCGCGCGCCCGATCCCGGACGCCGCGCCCGTCACCAGCGCGACCTGACCCGCGTACGGCTGGCTCTCCACAGCGCACCCCCCCCCTCGGCAAACGCTTCCCCACCCGGCCTCGCGGCAGCGGGCGGCGTGCCATCATAGGCGCGAGATGCAATCCGCCGCGCCGCCGCCGATCCGCTACACCACCGCCCCGGACGGCGTGCGCATCGCCTACAGCACGCTGGGCGCGGGGCCACCGCTGCTGTGCATGCCGCCGCTGCCGTTCTCCCACCTCGAGCGGCTGTGGGACGTGCCCGGACAGCGGCGCTGGTACGAGGGGCTGGCCGCCGGCAGCGAGCTCGCGCTGTACGACGCGCGCGGCTGCGGGCTCTCCGACCGCCGCGCCGAGTTCGCGCTCGCCGACCAGCTTGCGGACCTCGATGCGGTGCGCGCGCGGCTCGGCTGGGACGAGT
>CAMDBZ010000013.1 GCA_945889565.1 Thermoflexus hugenholtzii JAD2
CCCACCCGGCCGCGGACCGGAGCCGCGGCCGCAACCCACCGTCCGGCCGCGGTCCGGAGCCGCGGCCGTAGCACACCCGCTAGCCGCGCGGCAGTCCGAGCCCGCGCGTCGCGATGATGTTGCGCTGAATCTCGTTCGCCCCGCCGAACACCGTCTGCACCACCGTGTGGCAGTAGTTCTGCGTGAACCGCGCGTCCATGGGCGCGAGCGGCTCGTCCATGTCCCACAGGTTCGAGTACAGCCCGAACACCTTCATGCCGGTGCGCGCGATCCGTTGCGCCAGCTCCGAGCCGCAGATCTTGCCCATCGACGCTTCGTAGTTCGGCACGAGCCCCTGCGCCTGCATCGAGGCGACTCGCGCGCCGAGGTTGAACAGCACCTCCGACTCGATGTAGCGCTCGGCCATCGCGTCGCGCGCCAGCCCCGCCGCCGGCGTGTTCGCCACAGCCTCCGGCGAGCGTACGAACGAGATCAGCTGGTCCAGCTGGTCGCGCATCTGCACCGCACTGCCCACGCCTGACCGCTCGAAGTCCAGCAGCGTCATGCCGACGTACCAGCCGCGGTTCTCCTCACCGACGAGGTTGCCGACCGGGATGCGCACGTCCTCGTAGAACGTCTCGTTCGTCGCGTGCTCCCACCCCATCGAGTAGATCGGGCGCACGCTCACCCCTGGCGTCGTCTGGTCGATCAACAGGAACGAGATGCCGCGGTGCTTCGGCGCCTCCGGGTCCGTCCGGAACAGCCCGAAGATGTAGTTCGACTTGTGCGCCGCCGACGTCCACAGCTTCTGCCCGTTGATCACGTACTCATCGCCGTCACGCACCGCGCGGCACTGCAACGACGCGAGGTCCGACCCCGCGCCCGGCTCCGAGAAGCCCTGCGCCCACATGATCTCGCCACGCAACGTCGGGCCGAGAAAGCGCTCCTTCTGCTCGTCGGAGCCGTGGATCATCAGCGTCGGCCCCACCAGGCCGCCCGTGCCCGCCGGCGGCGCACCCGCCACCGCGAGCTCCGCGTTGAAGATGAACTGCTCCATCGCCGTCAAACCGGCGCCGCCGTACTGCTTCGGCCAGTGCGGCGCGACCCAGCCACGCTCCCCGAGCGCCGCCGCCCACTCGCGGGCGGCCAGCTTCGCCGCATCGTCGCCGTGCACCCAGTCCTGCGCCCAGTTGTTCTCCAACCCCACCCAGCGCAGCGTCCGCTGCCGGCCCTGCTTGTAGAACGCCGGCAGCCGCTCCGCGATGAACGTGCGCACGTCCGCGCGGAACGCCGCCTGCTCGGTGCTGTCATCCCATTCCACCGGTCACCCCCGTCTCGCTGCTGCGACGCCAGCCAGCGCACGACTAGCCGCGCGGCAGTCCGAGCCCGCGCGTCGCGATGATGTTGCGCTGGATCTCGCTCGAGCCGCCCGCGATCGTGCCGACGACCGAGTGCACGTTCGACTGCGTGAACGTCGACTTCTGCGGCGCCAGCACCTCGTCCGGGTCCCAGATGTTCGAGTACAGCCCGTACGTCTTGATGCCGGTGCGCGACACGCGCTGCACGAGCTCCGAGTTGAACATCTTCGAGGTCGACGCCTCGTAGTTCGGGATGATCCCCCGCGACTGCATCGAGATGATGCGGAACGAGAAGTTCATCATCACCTCGGACTCGACGTAGTGCTCCGCGATGTTCAGGCGCTGCCGCTGCAGCCCCCCACCCGCGAGCTGCGTCTGCGCCTCCGCTGTCTTCGTGTTCTCGATCAGCTGGTCGAGCGACTTGCGAATCGACACCGCGCCCGCGATGTTCGAGCGCTCGAAGTCGAGCAGCGTCACGCCCACGTACCAGCCGCGGTTCTGCTCGCCGATGAGGTTGCTCGCCGGCACCCGCACGTCCTCGTAGAACGTCTCGTTCGTCGCGTGCTCCCAGCCCATCGAGATGATCGGGCGCACCTGGATGCCGGGCGTCTTCATATCCATCACCAGGAACGAGATACCGCGGTGCTTCGGCGCGTCCGGGTCCGTGCGAAACATGCCGAACAGCCAGTTCGACTTGTGCGCCGTCGAGGTCCACAGCTTCTGGCCGTTGATCACGTACTCGTCACCGTCGCGCACTGCGCGCGTCTGCAGCGACGCGAGGTCGGACCCCGCCCCCGGCTCCGAGAAGCCCTGCGCCCACAGGTACTCGCCGGAGAGCGTCGGCGGCAACAACCGCTGCTTCTGCTCGTCCGTCCCGTGCACCAGCACCGTCGGGCCGAGCAGCGACAGCCCGCCGCCGCCCACGACCGGCGCCTCGGACTCGGCCATCTCCTGCCGCAGGATGAACTGCTCCATCGGGGACATACCCGCCCCGCCGTACTCCTTCGGCCAGTGCGGCGCGACCCACCCGCGCTCGTTCAACGCGGCCGCCCACGCCTTCGCAGCGACCTGCTCGTCGGCCGTCCCGTGCACGAGGTTCTCCTGCCAGTCGCCCTCGAGGCCGCGCGGGCGCCGCTCCTCGGCCTGGCGGCGGTACAGCTCCGGCAGCTTCCCGCCCAAGAATTCGCGCACCTGCGCGCGGAACTCGGCCTGCTGCGGGGAATCGGTCCAGTCCATCGAGGGCTCCCTTCGCCTGGTCGGGCGGCGCGGCGCCGGCCGCGGCGGCGCCATTATAGGCGCGATAGCCGCGCCGTCGATGCCCGCCCGGCCCGCCCGCACTGACGCCGGAGTGCGCGCTTGACGCCCGCCTATAGTGGGCGCGATTGCGGCGCGTCTCTCCCGGCGCCGCGCGAGGAGGCGCCCCGTGGCCGGTCTCATGCCCCTCGACGACGTGCGTGTGATCGACCTCACGCTGCACACCGCCGGCCCCTTCGGCACACGCATCCTCGCCGACTACGGCGCCGACGTGATCAAGATCGAGCCCCCGGGCGGCGACCCCGTGCGCCTGCTGCCGCCCTTCCCCAACGACGAGCCGGGCATCGAGCGCTCCGCGCTCTTCCAGATGCTGAACACAAACAAGCGCAGCGTGGTGCTCGACCTGAAGACCGCGAGCGAACGCGAACGGCTGCTGCGGCTCGTCGCCACCGCGCACGCCGTCGTGGAGAACTTCGCGCCGGGCACGCTCGCGCGCCTCGGCCTCGGCTACGACGTGCTGCGCGCCGTCAACCCGCGCATCGTGCTCACCTCGATCTCGAACTTCGGGCAGGACGGCCCGTACCGCGACTACGCCGCTACCGACATCACGCTCTACGGCATGGGCGGCGCGATGTTCGGGTCCGGCGACGTCGACCACGAGCCGCTGAAGACCTCCGGGCGCATGGCGAGCTACCACGGCGGCTACGTCGGCGCGCTCGCGACAGCGGTCGCGCTGCACGCCGCCGCGCAGCACGGCGAGGGCGAGCACGTCGACGTCTCCATCTTCGAGGCCGCCACGCACTCCATCGACATGCGCCTCGGCCGCCTGCTCGGCTACCAGCACAGCGGCCGCGTCGTGTCGCGGCCGGGCCGCGCGTCGGGCGTCGCGACCGGCACGTTCCCCTGCGCCGATGGCTACTTCATGCTCACCGGCGGCGGCGTCTACTTCACGAGCACGTTGCGCATGATCGGCCGCACCGACCTGCTCGAGCAGCCCGAGTGGGCCACCGTCGAGGCGCGCTCGCAGCCCGAGCGCATCGTCGAGTTCGAGCCGATCCTGCTCGAGTGGACGCTCGCCCACACCAAGGCCGAGATTCGCCGCGCCTGCCAGGAGCACGGCGTGCTCGGCGGCCCGATCAACACCGTCGCGGACCTGCTCGTCGACGAGAGCTTCGTCGAGCGCGGCTTCTTCCAGCACGTCGAGCACCCCGCCACCGGCACGCTCACCATCCCGGGCTACCACTTCCGCCTGCATCGCGACGACGGCCCGATGCCGCCGCGCCGGCGCGCGCCCCTGCTCGGCGAGCACACCGCCGAGGTGCTCGCGTCGCTGCCCGCGCCCGCCGCCGCGCAGCACACGATCGTGGCCGGCGACGGCAACGGCGCCGCGTCCGCCACGTCGAGGCCGGGCGCGCGCACGACGAGGCTGCCGCTGGAGGGCGTGCGCATCCTCGACTTTACGGTCGTGTGGGCCGGCCCGTACGCGACGATGCAACTCGCCGACTGGGGCGCCGAGGTCATCCGCGTCGAGTCGCTGCAGCACATGGCCGCCTCAACGCGGGGCGCGCTCGCCCACCCGCCGCAGGCCGCCGTCGTCGCCGCCGGCAACGCCGGCGGCGGCTACCCGGACGACATCGGCGGCGCGCGCCCGTGGAACCGCTTCGCCGCCTTCAACCACCACGCCCGCAACAAGCGCTCGATGACCGTCGACCTCACGCGCCCCGAAGGCCAGCAGGTGCTCGACCGGCTCGTCGCGATGGCGGACGGCGTGATCGAGAACAACCTCCCCCCGAACATCGAGAAGCAGGGCATCACCTGGGAGCGGCTGTCGGCGATCAACCCGCGGCTCGTGCTCGTACGCATGCCCGGCTTCGGCCTCGACGGCCCGTACCGGACGTACCGCACCATGGGCCACCACATGGAGTCGCTTGCCGGCCACCCCGCCATCCGCTCGTACCCGGACCTCAGCCTCGAGTACATCCCGGTCGGCGTGCCGTCGGACGCGGCCTCCGGCATCGGCTCGGCGCTCGCGTTCATGACAGGGCTGCGGTATCGCGAACGCACCGGCAAGGGCATCCAGGTGGAGCTCGCCACCGCGGAGAACTTCGTGCCGCTGATGGCGGAGTTCGTGCTCGACTACACGCTCAACGGCCGCCTGTACGAGCAGATGGGCAACGACCACTGGTGGCTCGCGCCGCACAACGTCTACCGCTGCCAGGGCGCCGACCGCTGGGTGACGATCGCCGTACGCGACGAACGTGACTGGCGCGCGCTGTGCGAAGCGCTGCACCACGACGACTGGCTCGCCGACCCGCGCTTCGCGGACATGCGCGCACGCTACGCGAACCGCCGCGCGCTCGACGCGCTGATCGGGGCGTGGACCGCCACGCGCGACCCGTACTGGGTGATGCAGCGGCTCCAGCTCGCGGGCGTTCCGTGCGGCGTCGTCATGAACGAGGCCGACGTGTACGAGAACCGCCACCACGAGGCGCGCGGGTTCTACCAGTGGGTGACGCACCCGGAGGCCGGGGCGCAACGCCACGTCGGCCGCGCGTGGCGTGCGAGCAGCGCGCCGCCGCCCGCGTCGCGACACGCCCCGCTGCTCGGCGAGGACAACGCGTACGTCTACCGCGAGCTGCTCGGCTTCAGCGACGCCGAGTACCACCGCTTCGAGGATGCCGGCCACATCGGCATGGACTACGACCCCTCGATCGCCTGACCCGGCGCTACGGCGCGGCCGCCGCGTACAACGCGACGCGCCCCGACTGGTCGAGCACGACCACCCCGCGCTCGATGACCAGCACGCGGCGCTGCTCGGCGGTGGGCTGCGGCAGCCGCGCGAGCTCCGCGCCGTCGGCCGTCGCGCGCAACGAGAGCGCGTCGCGGCCCGCGAGCAGCAACCCGCTGCCCGTGAGCGTCGGCGCGCCGGCCTGCCGCCCTGCCTCCACGCGCCACGCTTCCGTCCCGTCCGCGAGCCGCAACGCGCGCACCGTGCCCGGCTCGTCGGCGATGTACAACCGCTCCGCATCGAGCGCGGGCGCGTGCACGGCGCGGAAGGGCGCGCCGCGCGTCGGCCCGATCCAGTCCGACTCCGGGCGCGGTGGCAGTGACGCGAACCCCCAGATCCACAGCTGCGTCCATACGCCCCGCAGCCCCTCCCACCACGGCAGCCGCGCCTGCAGGTCCACCGCCACCGCGAAGTTCGCCGACACGCTGTACACGCGCGTGCCATCGGACGTGATGCCGACGTTGCCCGACTGCGGGAACCGGTACGTGCGCACGCCTGTCGCGCGGTCGTGCACCAGCACGCCCGCGCCGCTCGCCACCACGATGTGCTCCGCCAGGATCAGCGGCGAGCGCACGACACGCGTCTCGTCGAGCGGCACCTCCCACAGCACGCGCCCGCTCGCCGCCTCGACGCCCGCGATCAGCTCGTCCGCCGCCACCACCAGCACGCCGTCGGCCACCGCCGGCGCCGCGAAGAAGCTGCCGCCGGTGTGCACGCTCCAGCGCTCCACGCCCGTCGCCGCGTCGAGCGCCACCACGTCCCCGCGCCGCAGCGTCAGGTAGACCGTGTCACCCACTACCGCCGGCGGGCTCCACAGCGTGTTCGGCGAGCGGTACGCCCACGCCTGCTCCCCATCGACCATGCGCAGCGCCACGATGCGGTCGTCGCCGAGGCCGACGTACACGCGCTCGCCGTCACTCGTTGCATCGGTGCGCACCGGCGCGCCGAGCTCGCGCGTCCACGCCGGCGTCTCGCTCAACGCGACGCGCGCCGGCGTGCGACGTTGCGCGAGACTGTCGCCGTCGGCCGCGGGCCACGCGACGCCGGGCGCGCCGGCCTGCGCGCTCGCCTCCGCGGCCAGCGCGAGCTTCGGCGGCTCATAAATGTAGTGGTCGTACGCCCAGCGTCCGGCGAACGCCGCGACCGCCAGCACGAGCACCAGCTGCACGATGCGCCAGCGCGTCCAGCGGATGCCGAAGCGGCGGCGCGCCGCCGCCGGCGGGGCGTCGCCGGCGCGCACCCATCCGGTGCCCGCCGGGGGCGCCAGCGCGAGCAAGCATTCGCGGCAACGACGCTGGCGCGCGGCGATCGCGCGCCCACAGGTCGGGCACGTACGGACGGCGGCGGGCGGAGGGCGCTGCACGAGGCTCATGCTACCCGCCGCACGCGGGCGGTGGGCGCCGCGCTACGCGATCACGACGCGCGCGCGCAGGTCGGCAATCTCCGCCTCGCTCAACCCGTGCTCGCGCAGCACCTCGTCGGTGTGGCCCCCCAACGGCGGCGACGGCCGCAGCGTCCCGCTCGGCGACTCAGAGAAGTACGCCGCCGGCCCAACCATGCGCTCCGGCCCCGTCAGCTCGTGCTCGAGTTCGACCATGTAGCGCATCGCCTGCACCTGCGGGTCGTCGGCGAGCTCCTCCGGGAAGTTGACCTTGGAGATCGGCGCGCCCTCACGCTCGAAGATGGCGATCCATTCGTCCATGGTCTTCGTGAGCATGATCGCGCGGATACGGTCGCGCATCGCGTCGACGATCGGGTCGTTGGCGCGGTCGAGCGCGTTGAAGTCGGGCGAGCGTGTCGGGTCGTCCTCGATGCCCAGCGCGCGCCGCATCTGGTCCTGGTTCGCCGGCGTCAGCGAGCCGAGGATCAGCGCGCCGTCCTTCACGCGGTAGCCGCCGTACCAGAGCCGGAACGCCTTGTTGACGATCGCCGCTTCGCCGCGAATCTCGAGTTGCCGCTGGTACGACTCGCCGGCCGCGCGCGCGGCGAGTACGCGCTCGAACGTCGGATCCACCGTCATCACGTCGGCCACCGGCAGCTTGGAGATGGAGCCGCCCTGCACCACCATCCCCGCCAGCAGCAACGACGTGGACACCTTCTGCCCCTGCCCCGTGCGCAGCCGGTGGAAGAGCGCCGCACACGCGCCCATCGCAGCGGAGCTCGCCGCCATGTAGTCCGCCGGCGCGGTCCCGCCGATGAGCAACGGCGCGCCTGCGTCATCCACCTTCGCGTCCGCAGCCATCAGCCCGGAGAACGCCTGCGCCACGATGTCGGACCCCGAGCGGTGCGCCCCGGGCCCCCGGTCGCCGTAACCCGTGTTCTCGATGTAGATGAGGTCGGGCCGCAGTCGCCGCAGCGTCTCGTAATCCAGCTTGAGCCGCGGCGGCACCGTCGGCCGCATGTTGATGAGGAAGATGTCGAAGTCCGGGACCAGCCGGTGCACCAGCGCCTGCCCGTCCGGCTGCTGCAGGTCCACCACGAGGCTGCGCTTCCCGCGGTTCAGCGAGTGGTAGCTCTTGCTCTCGCCCGGCATGAACGCGCCGTTGACGCGCGTGCCCTCGCCCCCGGGCGGCTCGATCTTCACCACGTCCGCGCCGAGGTCCGCGAGCAGCACGCCGCAGAACGGCCCTGCGACGATCTGCGTCACCTCCAGCACCTTGATGCCGTCCAGCGGTCCCGCAGCCATGGCCACCCCTTCCCGTCGCGCCGCCCCGACGCGCGATACGCTAGCACAGCCGTCATCGCCTCGCCCCGCCCTCCTGAGGCGCCGCACTTGCGAACACATGTTTCACGTGAAACATCGGCGAGCGCCGCGACCGGCCCGTCCGGCAGTCGCTGTCGCTCCTTCGCTTATGTCGATATTGAGTGCGCGCGGTGGCGGCCGTGCGAGCTTGCCGATTCCCCGTCTCGCGCGCGTGCGCTAGCGTCGAGGGGCGTGAGCGGACAAGGACAGGCGCGGATGACTGACGCGGGCGAGCTCTCGCGCTGGCTCGCGGAGCTGGCGCACAACTACCGGTGGACCTGGCACCCGCCGACGCGCGAGCTGTTCGCGCGTTTGCCGGCGGCGGCGGCGGCGAACGCGTCGCCGTGCACGCGGGTCGCACGCGTCGACCTGACCGCGGTCGCGCGCGACGCTGCGCTCGTAGCCGCGGTGCAGTCCGCGCACGAGACGCTGACGGCCGAGCTTGCGGAGGCGCCGGCATACCGCTCGATCGCCTACTTCTCCCCAGAGTTCGGCCTGGCGGAGACGTTCCACCAGTACGCGGGCGGGCTGGGGGTGCTGGCCGGCGATCACCTGAAGGCAGCGAGCGACCGGCGGTTGCCCCTGGTAGGGCTCGGGCTGCTGTACCGCGAGGGCGCGTTCCACCAGCGCATCGAAGGCGGCGCGCAGCACGAGTACTACGAACCGCTCGACGCGGCCGCGGCCGGGCTGACCGATACGGGCGTGCGCGTGCGCGTGGAGCTGGACCAGGAGCACGCGCTGGTGGCGGTCTGGCGGCTCGACGTCGGGACCGTGCCGCTGTACCTGCTCGACACGGCGCTGCCGGAGAACACGGCGGAGACGCGCGCGATCACGAACCGGCTCTACAGCGGCGACGAGGAACACCGGCTGCGCCAGGAGATCGTGCTGGGGGTGGGGGGGCTGCGTGCGCTGCGCGCGCTGGGCGTGCACCCGCAGATCTTCCACCTCAACGAGGGGCACGCGGGCTTCCTGGCGCTGGAGCTGCTGCACGAGCTGCTTGCCTCGGGCGTGGGGTTCGCGCAGGCGCTGGCGTCCGTCCGCGGGAGCGTGCGCTTCACGACGCACACGCCGGTGCCGGCAGGCATCGATCGCTTCGCGCGCGGGTCGGTGGAGCGCTACCTGGGGGCGTGGGCGCACCGCCATCACGTGGCGCCGGGCACGCTGCTGGCGCTGGGCGAGCACCCGGACGACCCACCCGGAGTGTTCAACATGGCGGCGTTCTGCCTGCGCATCGCGGGCCGCACGAACGGCGTCTCGCGGCTGCACGGCGAGGTGAGCCGCGGGCTGTTCAGCGCGCTGCCCGGCAGCAAGGACATCACGTCTGTAACCAACGGCGTGCACGCGCGCACATGGGTGGCGCCGGCGTGGCAGCAGCTGTTCGACGGCGCGCTCGGGCCGGCGTGGGCGAACGGCGACCCGCTGTCGTGGCAGCGCGTCGACGAGATCGCGGACCGCGAGCTTGCGCAGGCGCGCACGCGCGCACGCGCGGACCTCGTCGCGCGGGTGCGCGCCTGCAGCCCGCAGGCGACGTTCGACCCGGACGCGCTGACGGTCGGGTTCGCGCGCCGGTTCGCGACGTACAAGCGAGCAGCGCTGCTGCTGCAGCACGAGCAGCGGCTCGGTGAGCTGCTGCAGACGGCGGACCGCCCGATCCAGTTCGTGTTCGCAGGGAAGGCGCACCCGGCGGATCACGAAGGCAAGGCGCTGATCGAGACCGTGGTCGGGCTGGCGCACTCGGCGGTGGGGCGGGGGCGCGTGGTGTTCCTCCCGGACTACGACATGGGGGTCGCGCGAGCGCTGTACCACGGGTGCGACGTGTGGCTGAACACGCCGGTGCGCGCGCTGGAGGCGTGCGGGACGAGCGGGATGAAGGCGGCGCTGAACGGCGCGCTGCACTGCTCGACGCTGGACGGCTGGTGGGACGAGGCGTTCGACGGCAGCAACGGCTGGGCGATCCCCTCGGTGGGACTCAGCGATCCGGCCGCGCGCGACCGCGCGGAGGCGGCGCACCTGCTGGACACGCTGCAGTGGGAGATCGTGCCGCTGTTCTACGCCGATGGCGGCCGCGCGCCGTCCGGCGCGTGGTGGCGGCGCGTGCGCCACGCGTGGCGGACGCTGGGGCCGCGGGTGACGGCGGCACGGATGCTGGACGAGTACGCCGACCGCATCTACGCGCCGCTCGGCGGCCGATGACCCGCGTCGAGGCCGGCGCTCCCGCTCCGCTGGGGGCGACGTGGGACGGCCGCGGCACGAACTTCGCGGTATGGAGCGCGGCAGCGACGAGCGTCGAGCTGTGCCTATTCGACGGCGCGGGCGTGGAGACGCGCGTGCGGCTGCCGGCGCGCAGCGGCGGCGTGCACCACGGCTACGTGCCCCGCATCGAGCCCGGACAGCGGTACGGGTTCCGCGTGCACGGGGTGTGGGCGCCCGCCGAGGGGCGGCGCGCGAACCCGGCGAAGCTGCTGCTGGACCCGTACGCGCGCGCCATCGAGGGCGGCGTGCGCTGGTGCGATGCTGTGTTCGACTTCCGCGCCGACGATGCGCAACGGCCGGACGAGCGCGACAGCGCGCCGTACGTCCCGCGGTCGGTAGTGGTCGACAGCAGCTTCGCGTGGGGGGACGATCGCCCGCCGGGCACCCCGCTCGCGGACTCCGTGATCTACGAGACGCACGTGCGCGGGCTGACGATGCTCCACCCGGGGGTGCCCGCGGCGCTGCGCGGCACGTTCGCGGGGATGGCGTTACCGCCGGTGGTGGAGCACCTCGTGCAGCTGGGGGTCACGGCGGTGGAGTTGCTGCCGGTGCAGCAGTTCGTGCCGGAGCCGCAGCACGTGGCGCGCGGGCTGACGAACTACTGGGGCTACAGCACGATCGGCTACTTCGCGCCGCACGCGGGGTACGCGGCCGGGCGGCGCGCGGGCGACCAGATGCGCGAGTTCAAGCAGCTGGTGCGCACCCTGCACGCCGCGGGCATCGAGGTGATCCTCGACGTCGCGTACAACCACACGACGGAGGGCGCGGAGCGCGGGCCCGCACTGTGCTTCCGCGGGCTCGACAACGGGAGCTACTACCGGCTGGCGGCGGACCGCGCGCGCTACGTCGACGTGACGGGATGCGGGCACACGCTCAACGCAGCGCATCCGGCGGTGCTCGGCCTGATCATGGATAGCCTGCGCTACTGGGCCAGCGAGATGCACGTCGACGGGTTCCGCTTCGATCTCGCGACGGCGCTCACGCGGGGGGAAGGAGGCGAGCCGCTGACCTCGGCGGTCGTCGACGCGGTGCGGCAGGACCCGCTGCTGGGGCAGCGCAAGCTGATCGCGGAGCCGTGGGACCTCGGCCCGGGCGGGTACCAGGCGGGGCGCTTCCCGGCGCCGTGGGCGGAGTGGAACGACGGGTTCCGCGACCGCGTGCGCGACTACTGGCGCGGCGGCACGCACGCGCTCGGTGCGTTCGCCGGCGCGCTGGCCGGCAGCGCGGAGCGCTTCGCGGCGTCCGGGCGCGGCCCCGAGGCGAGCATCAACTACGTGACGAGCCACGACGGCTTCACGCTCGCCGACCTCGTGGCGTACGAGCGCAAGCACAACGCGGCGAACGGCGAGCACAATCGCGACGGCGCCGACGAGGCGCACGCGTGGAACTCGGGCGTCGAAGGGGAGACCGCGGACGCGCTCGTGCGCGAGCGGCGGCGGCGGCGGCAGCGCGCGCAGCTCGCGACCCTGCTGCTCGCGCAGGGCGTGCCGATGCTGCTCGGTGGCGACGAGCTCGGCCGCACGCAGGGCGGCAACAACAACGCGTACTGCCAGGACAACGACGTGTCGTGGTACGACTGGGACGGCGCGGATGCGTCGCTCGTGGCGTTCGTGCGCGCGCTCGTCGCGCTGCGGCGCGCGCACCCGGTGTTCCGCCGCCGTCGCTGGCTGGACGGCACCGCCAACGGCGATGGACGCAGCGACGTCGTGTGGTACCGCGTCGACGGGCGCGCGATGACGCCGGCCGACTGGGACGCGCCGGACGCGCACGCGCTCGCGGTGTACCTCAACGGGGCCGCGCGTCACGTCGAGCAGGGGGCCGGCGAGCCGGAGGACGAGAGCTTCCTCACGCTGTGCAACGCGCGCGAGGCGCCGCAGGCGTTCGTGCTGCCGGGGGGGCTCGGCGCCGGCCCGTGGGAAGTGTGCATCGACAGCGTCGACGACGCGCGCGTGGGGCAGGTGGTCGCGGCGGAGGCGGCGGTGACGGTCGCGGGCTGGGGCGTGCAGCTCCTGCGACGCCGATGAGAGTGCTGTTCGCGACGGCGGAGCTCGCGCCGATCGTGCGCGTCGGCGGGCTCGCGGAGGCGGCGGCGGGGCTCGCGCGGGCGCTGCGCGGGCTTGGCGTAGATGTCGAGGTCGTGCTGCCGGACTACGGCGGCATTGCGCTGGACGGCGAGCGCGTGGCGCCGCTCGACGTGCCGGCGTGGGCGGGTGCCGTCGTGGCGCGCAGCGGGACGCTCGACGGGCTGCCGCTGACGCTGGTCGCAGCGCCCGAGCTCGCGCGGCCGCACCCGTACAACGACCCGGCGACCGGGCTCGGCTGGCCGGACAACGATCGACGCTTCTTCGTGTTCGCCGCTGGGGTGGCGGCGCTCGCCGCGGCGCGCGCGCCGGACGTGCTGCACCTGAACGACTGGCATACGGCGGCCGCGCTCGGGATGGTGTACCCGCGGCCTCCGGCAGTACTGACGATCCACACGATGGGCTACCAGGGCCACACGGACGCGCGCTGGCTGGACGTGCTGCCGCACTTCCCGGAGCGGTACGAGTGGGGCGGCGGCTGCAATCCGCTCGCGGGCGCGCTCGCGCTCGCGGAGCGCGTGGTCGCGGTCAGCCCGACGTACGCGCGCGAGATCGTCGAGGCGCCGCACGGCTTCGGGCTCGAGACGCGGCTGGCGACGCTGGGCGCGCGGCTCGGCGGCATTCGCAACGGCATCGACGACGGGGTGTGGAATCCCGCGACCGATCGCGCGATCGCGGCGCGCTACAACGCGGCGCTGCCGCGGGGCAAGGCGCGCTGCCGCGCGGCGCTGCTCGCGGAGCTGGGCTGGGCGGACGACGACGCTTCCGTTGCGGCCGGCTCCGGACCCGGCACGCCGATCGCCGCGATGGTGACGCGGCTGACGGATCAGAAGGGCGTCGGCGTGGCGCTCGATGCGATCGCGCGCACGGGTGGCGTGCGACTCGCGCTGCTCGGCGCGGGCGACCCCGCGCTGGCGCGGCTGGCGCGCGCGCTGGCGGCGCGCGAGCCGCAGCGCGTGGCGTTTCGCGAGGGCTACGACGACGCGTACGGGCATCGGCTGTTCGCGGGCGCGGACCTGCTGCTGATGCCCAGCCGCTTCGAGCCGTGCGGGCTCGCGCAGATGCAGGCGATGGCGTACGGCACGATCCCCGTCGTCACCAACGTGGGCGGGTTGCACGACACGGTGCAGGACGACGACGCGACGCCCGGCGGCACCGGCTTCGTGGCGCGCAGCGGGGACGCTGCGGGCGTGGCGGAGGCGCTGCAACGCGCGGCGGCGGCGTGGCGCGATGCGCCGCGGCGCAGGGCGCTGCAGCGGCGCGGGATGTCCATCGACTGGTCGTGGCGCGGTCCGGCGGCGGAGTACCTCGCGCTGTACAACGCGGTGCTCGCGGCGCCGCTCAGTCGCTAGCCAGCACCGAGTTCTTGCGCGCGACCACCACGCCGCCGGGCGACGTGACGAGCTCGCGCGCCTGGTCGAGCTCCGCGTCGTAGCCAACGGTCGCGCCGGGCGGCACGACGGTGTTCTTGTCGAGGATGGCGTTGCGCACGCGCGCGCCCGCGCCGATCACGACGTCGTCGAGCAGGATCGAGTGCTCCACGAGCGCGCCTGCGCCGACGGTGACGCCGGGCGAGAGCACGGAGCCGATGACGGTGCCGCCCGAGACGATCACACCGAGCGAGAGCAGCGCGTTGTTCACGCTCGCGCGTCCGCTCGCGCCGTGCTCGACGAGCTTGGCGGGCGGGAGCGAGCGGGTGCCGGTGTGGATCGGCCACTCCGGGTTGTACAGGTCGAACAGCGGGAGCGCGGACACGAGGTCCATGTGCGCGTCGTAGTAGCTGTCGAGCGTCCCGACGTCGCGCCAGTAGTGGCGTCCGTGCTCCACCTCGCCCGGGATCTCGTTGGCCATGAAGTCGTACACGTGCGCCTGGCCCGCAGCGACGAGCTCCGGGATGAGGTCGCCGCCGATGTCGTGCGCGGAGTCGACGCGCTGCGCGTCGCGGTGCAGCAGGTCGACGAGCGCCTCGGTGCGGAAGATGTAGTTGCCCATCGAGGCGAGCACTGCGTCGGGCGCGCCGGGCAGGCCGGCGGCGTCGAGCGGCTTCTCGCGGAAGCCTATGGCGCGGGTGGAGCCTGCGCCGACCTCGAACACGCCGAACTGGTGCGCCTGCGCGCGGGGCACGCGGATCGCGGCGACGGTGACGGCGGCACCGGTGGTCACGTGCTGGTCCAGCATCGGGCGCGGGTCCATGCGATAGATGTGGTCGGCGCCGAAGACCAGCACCTGGTCCGGGAGGTGGTCCGCGATCAGGTTGAGGTTCTGGAACAGCGCGTCGGCGGAGCCGAGGAACCAGCGCGGCCCGATGCGCATCTGCGCCGGCACCGACGTGACGAAGTTGCCGAGCAGCGTGGACAGGCGCCAGGACAGCGAGAGGTGCACGTCCAGGCTGTGGCTCTTGTACTGCGTGAGCACCACGATCTCGCGGAAGCCGCCGTTGACGAGGTTCGAGAGCGCGAAGTCGATCAGGCGATAGTGGCCGCCGAAGGGGACGGCCGGCTTCGCGCGGTCGGCGGTGAGCGGCCACAACCGCTTCCCCTCGCCGCCGGCGAGCACCATCGCGATCGTGCGAGGCTCGCCCCGGGACCGATGTGCGACCAAGTGGCCCTCCGCGGCTGCATCGCCGCGAGAGTGTAGCCCGTGCCCGCGAGCGGCCGCGTCGGGCAGCTCCCTGACCCGCGGGCGGCGTACGCTTGGGCGCATGCAGCCCGACGACGACTTGCTGCGCCTGGCGGCGTTTCACGGCGTGGAGGCGGAGTATCTCGACGCGGCGGGACAGCGGCAGGCGGCCAGCGCCGAGGTGCTGCGGGGCGTGCTCGACGGGCTCGGCGTGGCGACAGGCGATACGCGGCGGGCGCTGCGCGCCGCGCAGCAGCGGCGCTGGAGCGAGCTGCTGGACCCAGTGGCGTTGGCGTGGGCGGGGCGCGGGTCACTGCTGGTGCGGGTGCCGGCCGGCGCACGCGGGCGCGCCCACGTCGAGCTGCAGGCGGAGGACGGCGCAACCACGGCGTTCGCGTGCGAGCTCAGCGGCGCGGCGCTGGGGGGCGCCGCGGACGTGGGCCGCGAGCGGTACGTCGAGCGGCGGCTCGCGCTGCCGGGGGGGCTGCGGCGCGGCTACTACGGCGTGCGGGTGCGGGTGCGCGCGGGCGGCGTGGAACGGCGCGGCGAGGGCACGCTGATCGTCGCGCCGCGACGCACCTTCGGGGGCGCGCCCGCGCGACGCGAGTTCGGCGTGTTCGCACCGTTGTACGCCGTACGCTCGACGTCGAGCGTGGGCGGCGGCGACCTCGGCGACCTGCGGCGGCTGCTGCAGTGGACGCTCGCGCGCGGTGGGAGCGCGGTCGGCACGCTGCCGCTACTTGCGGCGTACCTCGACGCGCCGGCGGAGGTCAGCCCGTACCTGCCGGTGAGCCGGCTGGCCTGGAACGAGCTCTACCTCGAGCTCGCGGCGATCCCGGAGTGGGCAAGCAGTGCCGCGGCGCACGCTACCCTCGCGTCGGAGCCCGCGCGGGCGGAGCGAGCGCGGCTCGCGCGTGCGCCGTTCGCCGATCCCGTTGCGGCGATGGCGCTGAAGCACCCGGCGCTCGCGGCGCTGGCGCGGGCGCTGTTCGCGCAGGGCGGGGCGCGCCGTGGCGCGCTCGATCGGTTCGCGGCCGCGCGGCCGGAGGTCGTGGCGTACGCGCGCTTTCGCGCGGCCTGCGCGCGGCTCGGGCGGCCGTGGCAGCGCTGGCCAGCGGCGGCGCGCGCGGGGCGGCTGCGCGACGCGGACACCGACGGCGAGGCGTATCGCTACCACCTGTACGTGCAGTGGTGCCTGCACGAGCAGCTCACGGCGCTGCGACGCGCCGCATCGCAGCGGGCCGGGCGCGGCGCGATCGGGCCGTACCTCGACCTGCCGCTCGGGGTGCACGGCGCGGGC
>CAMDBZ010000014.1 GCA_945889565.1 Thermoflexus hugenholtzii JAD2
CCGCCGCCGAGGTGCTCGCCGCGCGCGGCATCAGCGCGCGCGTGCTGAACATGGCCACCGTCCGCCCGCTCGACACCGCCGCCCTCGAGGCCGCCGCCCGCGAGACCGGCGCCATCGTCGTCGCCGAGGAGCACCTCGTGCACTCCGGCCTCGGCGCCATGTGCGCCCAGGCCCTCGCCACCCGCCACCCAGTCCCGATGGAGTTCGTCGGCGTCCCCGACCGCTACGGCGAGTCCGGCACCTCGAACGAGCTGCTCGAACTCATGGGCCTCACCGTCGAAGGCATCGTCGCCGCCGCCGAGCGGGTTGTGGGTCGCAAGCGCGGGTAGTCGGCGCGGCTGGCCCCGCCGGTCCGGTGATTTCAGTGTGAGTCGAACAGGCGCACGTCTCAGCGCGACAAGCTGATGCTCCTCGCTACGGCGGCTTTGCTCGTCCGACCAATGCTACCAAGGTCACCGTCTGGGACCTGTTCAACCGGTGCCACAGCTGGGAGCGCGAGGGCGCAGCCCCTGGAGGAAAAGGGTGGGTGGGCGGGTCCCCCTCGGCCCGGAGGGCCGCCCTCAACTCTCACCTCGCGAATGACACCCCACGCCCAACCGGGCAAGCGCACGCGGCCCCCGAGCTCCCGCGCGGGTGAGCGCCGTTACCCGTACACCCCCGCCAGCTCTGCAAGCGACCGCACCTCGAAGTGCGGCCCCGCGTCGGCGCGCTCGCCGGCCGCCCGGCTCGCACCCTCGACGTCGCGCGGCGCGCCCGCGCGATTCAGCCACACCGCCACCAGTCCCGCCTCGCGCGCTCCGCGCACGTCTGCGTCGAGGTTGTCGCCCACGTGCAGCGCCTCGCCCGGCGCGACATCGAGTGCTGCGAGCGCGCGCGCGAAGATCGCCGCGTCCGGCTTGCGCACCCCCGCCTCCCCCGAGATCACGATCGCGTCGCACCACTCGTGCAGGCCCAGCGCCTCCACCTTGCGCCGCTGCTCCTGCGCGCCGCCGTTGGAGACCAGCGCCACCGCACCGTGCGCGCGCGCCGCACGCAGCGCGGCGAGCGCATCGTCGAACAGCACCAGCGCCCGCGGCCATGCCGCTTCGTACGCCGCGAACGCGCGGTCCGCCAGCGCATCGTCCGCGCCGCCGTGCGCCGCCACGAACGCGCGAAACCCGCGCCGCACGAACGCGATGTCCCACTCGCCCGGCCCCGCGACGAACTCCGCGTGCACCAGCGGCTGGAACACGCGCTCGAACAACTGTGGCTCGTGCGCGCGCTCGCCGAGCCGCGGCGCGAGCTCGCTCGCCACCGCCGCCGCGAAGCCCGCGCGCCACGCCGCGCGCGCGTCCACCAGCGTGTCGTCGAGGTCGAAGCACACCGCCGCGATGCGGCCGCCACGCCGCGGACCGGGCCCATGCGGTTGGTCGTTACTCGTCGTCGAAGTCGTCGTCATCATCGTCGTCGGCGAACGTGCCCACCTCTTCGCCGCGCCACACCGTGACGATCAAGTCCTCGCGATACGGGTCCGCCGACATCACCAGCCGCTCGTCGATCTCCGCCACCAGCTCCTGCACCGCGTCGTCGCCCAGCGACTGGTGCACCGCCAGCGTCGCGTACGTCGCCGACGACGTGAAGTGCAGATCGACGCGCCCCAGCGAGTGCTCGCCGTCGTCGATGCTGTACGCCTCCGAGTGCGCCGTGCGCGCCTCCCGTTCGAAGCGGTACTCGGCCACAGCCCCCAGCCTTCCCAGCGGCTACGGCCGCGTCTGCCCCGTCCCCGTCACCACCCACTTATACGACGTCAGCTCGCGCAGCCCCATCGGCCCGCGCGCGTGCATCTTCTGCGTCGAGATGCCGAACTCCACGCCCAGCCCAAACTCGCCGCCGTCCGTGAACTGCGTCGACGCGTTCACGTACACCGCCGCCGCGTCCACCTCATGCAAGAAACGCGCTGCCGCCTCGTCCGAGCGTGTCACGATCGCCTCTGAATGCCCGCTGCCGTGCGCCTCGATGTGCGCGAGTGCCGCATCGAGCGAATCGACCACGCGCACCGAGCAGTCGTACGACAGCCACTCGCGGTCGTAGTCCGCCTCCTGCACGGCGACGACGGGTGCGCCCGCGCCACACAACGACGCCGCGCGACCGTCCGCGTGCAGCGTCACGCCGCGCGCGCCGAGCTCGCGCGCGAGCTCCGGCAACAACTGCGCCGCGATGCGCTCGTGCACGAGCACCGTGTCGAGCGCGTTGCAGATCGACACGCGCCGCGTCTTCGCGTTCACCACCACGTCGCACGCCATCGCCGCATCGGCGTCGGCGTCGACGTACGTGTGGCACACGCCGATGCCGCCCGCCACCACCGGCATCGTCGCCTCGTCGCGCACACGCCGGATCAGCTCAGCGCCCCCGCGCGGAATCACGAGGTCGATCGACTCCTGCGCGCGCAGCAGCGCGCCGACTTCAGCGCGGTCCGTCGACTCGATGAACTGCACGCATTCGGCCGGCAGCCCCGCCCCCGCCACCGCGCGCTGCACGAGCGCCGCGAGCGCCGCCGACGTCGCATGCGCGTCGCTCCCGGAGCGCAGCACCACCGCGTTCCCCGACTTCACGCACAGCGCCGCGATGTCGATCGTCACGTTCGGCCGCGACTCGTAGATCGCCGCGATCACCCCCAGCGGCACGCGCACGCGCTCGACGACCAGCCCGTTCGGCCGCGTCGTGCGCTCGATCAGCTCGCCCACCGGGTCCGGCAGCGCCGCCACTGCGCGCACGTCCCGCGCCATCCCCGCGATGCGCCCCGCGTCGAGCTGCATGCGATCGATAAACGACTCCGCCAGCCCGCGCTCGCGCCCGCGTGCGATCTCCGCCGCGTTCACCGCCAGCAGCGCCCGCTCCTCCGCGAGCAGCGCCGCCGCTACCCGCTCGAGCGCGTCGTTCTTCTGCGCCGTCCCCGCACGCCCCAGCGCGCGACTCGCATCCCGCGCCGCCGCCGCCCGCGTCGCCGCCTCCGACCCCGTCGTCGTCGTCATACGCCCATGCTAGCGCACCCGCCGGTAACGGCGGCCCGAGGGGCGCGACGGGCTAGCCGGCCGCGATCGCGTCCGCGTATGCGACGGCCGCCCGCACGTTCGCGGCCGCCTCCTCCGTCGCGTCGAGCCGCAACGCCTCGCCGTCGAACGGCTCGTAGTACCCCGTCTGGCGCAGCACCTCAGCCCAGTCGGCGCTGCTCAGTCCCACGCTGTATCGCGCCTCGATGCGCCGCCGGTGCTCCGCCGCGTCTGCGCACGCCGTGGCGATCACCGCGACGCGCGCGCCGTGCTCCGCCGCGGCGTCGAAGTACGCTTGCCGCTCCCAGCGAAACGGGTTCACCGCGTCAACAACCACCGAGAGCCCGGCCGCCAGCTGCTCGCCGGACACCGCCCGCATCACCGCGTAGCCCACGATGTCCGGCCGCTGCTCCGGCCCGACCCCGCTGCGCACCAGCGCCGCGTCAATCGGATCCGCCGCGAGCAACGCCGCAGGCAACGCCCGCGCCACCGCTGCCGCGACCGTGCTCTTGCCCGTCCCCGGCAGTCCGGTCATGAGCACGAGCACCGGCATCCTCATCGGCTCCCTCTCGCGCGCTCCTGCTCCCCTGGCCTCACCCCGTCACCCCGGGGAGAGGGGGGGGTCCGCCGAGCGATCACGTGGGCCTCGCGACGCTGCGACTCGTGAAACGGCGCCGGCGGGGTGCGGGGCGCAGCCCCGCAATCTGAGGGTGGGTGGGTGGGCCCTTCCTACAACAGCACCAGCTGATTGCGATGGACGATCTCCTCGCCGTACTCGTACCCCAGCGCCTCCGCGATGCGCTCGGAGTGCAGCCCGCGAATGCGCACGATGTCCGCCGCCGCGTAGTTCACGCTCCCCGCCGCCAGCTCGTGCCCCGCCGCCGTCACGATGCGCACCACATCGCCGCGCTGGAACTCCCCGTCGACGGACAGCACCCCCGCCGGCAGCAACGACTTGCCATCGAACTCCAGCGCCCGCGCCGCCCCGTCGTCGACCACCAGGCGCCCGCGCGCCTGCAGGTTCGACAGCAGGTAGCGCCGCCGGGCGTCCACGCGGTCCCCCGTCGGCAGGAAATGCGTCCCCACCGCCTCGCCCGATGCCGCCCGCAGCACCACGTCCGCCGCGCGCCCGTCCGCGATCACCACGTGCGCGCCGGCTGCCGTGGCGGCCCGCGCCGCCTGCACCTTCGTCGCCATGCCGCCGGTGCCGCGCACCCCCGGCTGGCCTGCCGCCGCCTCGATCGCGGCGTCGATGCGCTCGACGCGCTGGATCAGCTGCGCGTCCGGGTGGTGCCGCGGGTCCGCCGTGTACAGCCCCGCGATGTCCGTGAGCAGCAGCAACAGGTCTGCGTCGACGAGGTTCGCGACCTCCGCCGACAGGCGGTCGTTGTCGCCGATCACCGTGTCGCGGATCTCCTCGATCGACACCACGTCGTTCTCGTTGACGATCGGCACCACGCCGCGCTCGAGCAGCCCCAGCAGCGTCGTGCGCGCGTTCAGGTAGCCGAGCCGGTCCGCGAGGTCGCGCCGCGTCAGCAACGCCTGCGCCACCACCACCCCGCGTAGCTCGAACAGCTCGTCCCACAGCGACATCAGCCGGCCCTGCCCCACCGCCGCCAGCACCTGCCGCGTCGGCAGATCGCGGCGCCCCGGCTCGCCGTCGCCCAGCCGGTGCCGCCCGGCCGCGATCGCCCCGGAGCTCACCACCACCAGCTGCCCGCCCAGCGCCCGCGCGTCCGCGATCTGCTCCGTGAGCGCCGCCAGCACGTGCGCGTCCAGCTGCTCCCCGCCGCCGGTGAGCAGGTTCGTCCCCACCTTCACCACCACGCGGCGATGCTCCAGGTGCTGCCCCTGCAGCCGGCGGCTGGTCATGCGGCGCGCCCTTCCGTACGCTCGACGTTCACGGACGCAGGATGGCGGAGCGGGGGGCCGCCGTCGAGCGCCCGTCCAGGCGCTCGCGACGCGCGGGGCGCCGGCGGGCGCGGATGCAGGCAGGAGCTCGCGTGCCCCCCGCAGTCACCTCCGCCTCCGCCGCCGTCCCACGCCGCCGCGCCGCGCGCCTGCTCGCGCGCGCCACCGTCCGCTTCGTCGAGCACCGCTGCACGCAGCACGCCGCCGCCATCTCCTACTACGCGCTGTTCTCGCTCTTCCCGCTCGCCCTCCTCGCCACCGCCCTCTTCGGCGTGCTGCTCCGCAACGACGCCGTCGAGGCGCGCGTCCTCGACCGCTTCATCGCGGCGCTCCCCGTCGAGGCCCCCGCCATCGCCGACTCCCTGCGTGCGCTCGCCGGCCTCGGCCCCACCCTCACCGTCGTCTCACTCGCCGTCACCGTCTGGGGCGCCGGCGCGCTCGCCGCCGCCGTCCGCTCCGCCCTCGATGTCGTGTTTCACGTGGAACGCGGCCGCCCCCTGCTCCGCGCCAGGTTGCTCGACTACGCGATCCTGCTGCTGCTCGGCGTACTCTTCGTCGCCTCCATCGCGCTCACCACCGCCTGGCGCGTCGCACAGACCGAGTTCGACAGCCGCGTCGGCCTGTTCGATGGGCGCCTATCGCGGCTCTGGGACCTCGGCGCGCTCGCCATCCCGTCGCTGCTCACCTTCGCCGCGCTGTTGCTGCTCTACCGCGCGCTGCCGCACCGCGCGTTGCGTATCGCGCACATCTGGCCCGGCGCGCTCGTCGCCACCGTCGCGTTCGAGCTCGCCAAGGCCGGCATCACCACCTACGTCGCCTACTTCGCGAACTACGACCTCGTCTACGGCTCGCTCGGCGGCGTGATCGCCCTGCTCTTCTGGGTCTACCTCAGCGCCAACATCCTGCTCTTCGGCGCCGAGCTCGCCTGCGCCTACGCCGACCACGCCACCGGCCACGACGCCCTCGCCCCCGGCGACTGGCGTCGCGCCCTCCGCGCCCTCCTCCGCGGCCTCATCCTCGCCCCCCCCGACGACGACGCCGAGCAGCGGTAGTCGTTCTTGCATCGCGAACGCGCGCTGGGCATCGTCACGAGCGGCGCCGCGTGACCCCGCTACTTGGGTGGTCGGGGGATTTTCACCGCTTCCGGGAGCGGGTCGAACAGATCGAAGAAGCGCGGCAGCACGTCGAATGCCACGTAGGAATAGATTTCGCCGATCCCTGCGATCGGTACGCCCCCTGCTGGCCGCGGTATGGGAATCGTCATCAGTCGCCTGATGCGGTGCTCGAAATCTGTTGCGGGATCGAGATCGACGGGGACACGCGCAACGATGTCGCCGTCGTTCGCGCCACCTCGCATGATCCAGATTCGTGGGTCAATATCCTTCGTGTCGAACGTGAGTCCGCTCGCCGCAGGCTCCAGGATCCGATGTTTGTCTCGGATGTTCATCTGATCGAGCAAGGCAAGCGGATCGTGCTCCGCCGTGTCCCCTCGTTGGTACGGCTGTACGAGGTCGATTGCTTGCCACGCGCGCTGCCGGATGTTGTCCGGGACGTACGTCAAGAGCTTTCCAATATGGTTGTCGTCCCTGACCCGAAGGATCGGGAAACTCGTGCTCCGCTCTGCGCGCTCGAGGTTCCGCCCGTGCAGGTTGTCGGGGAAGACCGACATGGCATAAACGATCTGGTCAAGCGCGGAACGGAGCTGGTACGCGAACTCACCGATAGCCGTACCGATGTCGATCAGGGGTGGGTATCTGGCGACCAACGTGTATTCGTAGAGCGTGTTGCCCGCATGGAGATGGCGGACCATGCCATTTGGTTCGAGCGACTCCCAGCGGTGGATGTACTCGTTGATGGATTCAACGTGTTTCTCCGCTCTGCGAATTTTCCAGATCGGACTTTCGAGCGGGTGCCGATGGCGCCATGGTTCGAGGGGCATGGTGTACCTCAGCGCCTGTCCGCGAAGGAGCCGATGCAGCGCATGTCGCATGGCGCGGAGTCTGTAGCAAGCGCGAGGCATCGCTTGCTACAGACCGCTGAGGTCCAGCGCGGTCCATTTCAGCGCCCCCGCAACTCCAACCGCTGCCGCCGACGTGCAGCGCCGCGTGCTGGCGCCGCCTCGCCCGGCGGCGGCGAGCCCGCCGGACTGCACAACAGGTCGTACGGCAGCGCGCCGTCGACGCGCGCGCGCACCAGCTCCCCCGGCGCGAACGTCCCGCGCACGAACGCCAGCCCGTCCACCTCCGGCGCGTCGCGGTACGTCCGACCGACCACCACCGGCCCGCCATCGGCCGCGCGCGCCGGCGCGTCGGACTCCACCAGCACATCCAGCTCCCGCCCCACCAGCGCGCGGTTGCGCGCGAGTGAGATCTCCTGCGCCAGCTCCATCAGCCGCCCGTACCGCTCCGCCGCCACCGCCGCCGGCACCTGCTCGCCCGACGTCGCGGCCGGCGTGCCGAGCTGCGGCGAGTACGTGAACGCGCCCACGTGGTCGAACTGCTGCTCCGCCACGAACGCCAGCAGCTCCGCGAACTCCGCCTCCGTCTCGCCCGGGAAGCCCACGATGAACGTCGTGCGCAGCGCCACCTCCGGCAGCGCCGTGCGCATCGTCTCGATGCTCTGCCGCGACACGCGCAGGCTCGGCCGCTTCATCCGCCGCAGCACCGCATCCGACCCGTGCTGCAGCGGCATGTCGAGGTACGGCACCACGTTCGGTAGCCGCGCCATCGTCTCCGCCAGCCGCCGTGTCACCCGCCCCGGGTACGCGTACATCAGCCGCAGCCAGGGCACGTCCGGCACCCCCGCCGCGAGCTGCTCGAGCAGCGTCGCGAGGCTGTCCGGCGTGCCTGCGTCCTCGCCGTACGCCGTCGAGTCCTGCGCCACCAGCACCAGCTCGCGCGCGCCGCCGTCCGCGAGCCAGCGCGACTCGCGCAGCAGCCGCTCCGTGGACTCCGAATGCATGCGCCCCTTGATCGTCGGGATGATGCAGAACGTGCACGGCCGGTCGCAGCCGTCCGAGATCTTCAGATACGCGCTCGGCTGCCCGAGCTGCCACGCGCCCGCCCCGGCAGCGCTGTTCGCCGCCGCAGGCAGGTCGTACGTCGGGTCCGCCGGCGGCAGGCTGGCCGCGATCGCGTCCCACGCCTCCGCGCCGAACGTCGCGTCGACGCCCGGCACCGCCGCCCGCACCGACTCGTCCGCGATCGCGGTCAGGCAGCCGATCACGTACAGCTGCTGCCCCGGCGTGCGCGCCGCATCCAGCTCGCGCACCGTCGCCAGCGACTCGTCCTTCGCCGCGTCGATGAACCCGCACGTGTTCACGATCACCAGCTCCGCCTCGGCCGGCGTGCCGACCGGCGCGTGCCGCGCCAGCCGCAGCGCGCGCTCCAGCCGCCGCGAATCCGCCGTGTTCTTCGCACACCCGAGCGTGACGAGGTGATACCGCATGCCAGCAGGCTGCGGCCGAAGCCCGCACCCCGTCAACCGCGCCGCGTCGTTACTCCGCCTCCCCTCGCCCCGCCGTGCGGGGAGAGGGGGCCGGGGGGTGAGGGCTTCGGGCGCGCGCCGTCGCTCCGTCAGGGCTTAGGCGGCCCCCGCGACACCACCAGCGTCACATTGTCGCCCGCCCCCAGCGCCGCCCCCGCCGGGGGCGTCTGCCCGATCACCGTGCCCGCGGGCGCATCCGTGTTCGCGATCTCCACCACCACGAACGAGGCACCCTGCGCGCGCAGCGCGTCCTGCGCCGCCTCCACGCGCAGGCCGATCAGCGCCGGCGTCTGCCCCGGCTCCGGCGCCGGCGCGCCCGCCGCCGGCTGTGCCCCGCCCGGCACCCCACCGCGCGCCGTCGGCGCCACCGAGGGCACGATCGCCGCCTCGTCGCCCCCGAGCCACCGCGGCAGCACCCAGCCGAGCAACACCACCGCCGCCGCCGCGCCAGCGATCACCGTCAGCGCGCGCTGCGAGAGTCGCGGCAGCGGCGGCAGCGCCAGCACCGGCCGCTCCCCCGCCGAACGGCGCAGCCGCGGCGACGGCGCGAGCCCGGGCGGCGCCGGCAGCGTCACCGGCAGCCGCGAGCGCGCCTCGTCCGCATCCAGCCCCAGCGCCCGCGCGTAGTTGCGCGCGAACCCCCGCACGTACGCCGGCGCCGGCAGCACGTCGTACTGCTCCGCCTCCAGCGCCTCCAGGTACACACGCCCGATGCGCGTCGTGCGCTCGATGTCGTCCAGCGTCTGCCCGCGGCGCAGCCGCGCCTGGCGCAGCCACTCCCCCAGCCGCTCCGGCTCGTGCAACGGCACGAGGCCCTCCGGACGGCCCGCGGGACGAGCGTCCACGTCCACCGCATCGATCTCGACGTTCGCGTCGAGCTCCGGCGGGCGGCGCTCCAGCATCACGCGCCGCCGACGCCGGGGAACTCGACCAGCGACTTCAGCCCGTCCATCGCCAGCCGCGAGGAGTACGCCTCCGGCGCGCGCTCGATCCCGTAGCGGTTCGTGATCACCTCGTCGATGTGCGGCACGTGCCCCAGCAGGGCCAGCGTGCGCCGGTACTGATCCGTCGTCGCGTTCTGCGAGCCCGTCAGGTTGATCTCGCCGTAGTGGATCACGTTCGGGTCGAACGGCACCGTCTGGTTCGGCGGGAAGCCCGCGAACATGTTGATCACGCCCTGCCGACGCACCAGCTCGATCGCCGGCGCGACCAGCGCGTGCACGCCCACCGTCAGCACCACCGCGTCCGCCCCGTACCCGTCCGTCGCCGCCTTCACCGCCCCCACCACGTCGTCCGTTGCCGGGTCCAGCACCACGTCCGCGCCCCACCGCTCCGCGATCGCGCGCCGCGCGGCCACCGGCTCGCTCACGATGATCGGCCCCACGCCCGCCGCCCGCGCCAGCAGCAGGTGCAGCAGCCCCATCGGCCCCGCGCCCACGATCGCCACTGACGAGCCCGCGCCCAGCGCGCACAGGTCCAGCGAGTTAAGCACGCACGCGGCCGGCTCCGTCAGCGCCGCGATGTCCATCGGCAGCCCCGCCGGCACCGGCAGCACGTGCCCGATGCGCACGATCTCCGCCGGCACCAGCAGCTGCTCCGCGAACCCGCCGTCGAGGTCGTACCCCAGCGTCTTGCGTTCGAGGCAGCGGTTCTGACGGCCCACGATGCAGAACCGGCACCGCCCGCACGCGACGATCGGGCAGATCACCACCCGCGCGCCCTCCACGATGCCGTGCACACCCTCGCCCACGCCGTCGATGACACCCGCGATCTCGTGTCCGGGCACCACGCCCGGCTTCGCGTACTTCTCGCCGCGGTACACGCGCACATCCGAGGCGCACAGCGACGCCGCCGCGACACGCACGCGCACCTCGCCTGGCCCGGGCGGCGGCACCGCGCGATCGATGACCGAAATCGTGCCGGGAGCCTCGAAGATCGTCGCGCGCATCTGTGCCACCTACCGCCGCGCGAGCCGCGAGCCGCGTTCGCGCAACGAGTATGGCAGCCTCGCCCCGCCGGGGGCCAGCGCCCTCAGTGATCCGGGGTCAGTGATCCGTAGTGGTAGAGCGGCTGCTCGATCGCTTGCGGGTGGCAGGCGCTGCGATCAGGCCGAAGCGCGGGCGCCGACGACTGAGCGCTTGAGCGCCTGCGCGAGCCGCGACTTGCGCCGCGAGGCCGCGTTGCGGTGCATGATCCCCGTCTTGGCCGCGCGATCCAGCGCCGACTGCGCCAGCCGCAACGACTGCGCGGCGTCCGGCGAGCCGGTCGCGATCGCCGTGCGCGCGTCGCGCACCCGGCGCGCCGTGAACGTCCGCACCGGCCGGTTGCGCGCCTCGGCCCGCGCCGTCTGGCGGATCCGCTTCTTCGCCTGCTTCGCATAAGCCATCGGGTCGCCCCTCCGCCGGACGAGCGCACATAGTACGAGCCCCACGACGCTGCGTCCACGCGACATGCCCCCGGAGGCCCCGCGCCGGGTGGACCGCCGCCGCCCCCGCGCGCATCCTTGCCCCGGGGGACACGCCATGCCAGAGCCGACCCTGCCTGCGCCTGCGCCCGACGCGCTCATCCTCCGCGACTACCTCGCCGCCGACCGCACTGAGCTCGCGAACGAGCGCACGCTGCTCGCGTACGTGCGAACTGCGCTCGCGTTCGCGATCACCGGTGGCTCCGTGCTGCACCTGCTGACCGGACCGCTGACAACGGCAGGCGGCGTCCTGCTGCTGCTCGCCGCCGCCGCCACTGCCGTCGTGGGCGTGTGGCGCTACCGCCGCATGCGCGTGCGCCTTGCGGCAGCGCGCACGCCACGCGAGCGAGCGCGCTGAACCTTCACGTTTGACCCCCCGCGCGACCGGCGCGGATCATGCGCGCAATGCTGGACCCGCGCCCGTCCGGAGCCCTCGCTCGTTTCCTGCAACGCAGCGTGACATCGCAGAGCGTCGCCGCCGCGGCGGGCATCGTCGCGCTCGGCTTCCTCGTCTCGCGGCTGCTCGGACTCGTGCGCTCGCTCGCGATCGCGCACGCCTTCGGCACAGACCCGGAGCTCGCCGCCTACTGGGTCGCCTTCCGCCTCCCGGACCTCGTGTTCCAGGTGCTCGCCGGCGCCACCCTCTCCTCCGCGTTCATCCCCGCCTACAGCCGCCTGCGCATGCGCGGCGGCGAGCAAGCCGGCTGGCAGCTCGCCTCCGACGTACTCAACCTCGTGGCCGTCGCCACCTTCGCCGCCGCGGCACTCGCCTTCGTGCTCGCGCCGTGGCTCGTCCCACTGCTCGCGCCCGGCCTCGGCGAGGAATCGGGCCGCTCGTCCGAGCTGCGCGCGCTCGCCGTGGAGCTCACCCGGCTGATGCTGATCTCGCCGCTGCTCTTCGGCGTCTCCGGCATGGTCACCGGCATCCTCAACGCCCGCCAGCACTTCGTCGCGCCCGCGCTCGCCCCCGCCATCTACAACGCCGGCATCATCGTCGGCGCCGTTGCGCTCACCGGCCCCTTCGGCATCCGCGGGCTCGCCTACGGCGTCGTTGCCGGTAGCGTCGGTCACCTGCTCGTGCAACTACCCGCCCTGCGCGCCGTCGGCATGCGCTGGCGTCCGACGTTCGCGCTCGGCTCCGCCGGCGTGCGCGAGGTGCTGCGCCTCGCCGGCCCGCGCGTCGTCGGTCTCGCCGCCGCGCAGTTCAACTTCGTCGTCGTGCTGTTCTTTGCCTCGTTCGTCTCGGACGCCGCGATCAGCGTGCTCAGCTACGCGTTCCTGATCGCCATGCTGCCCGTCGGCGTCGTCGGCATGGCGATCTCCACCGCCGCCTTCCCCTCGCTCGCCGAGCACGCCGCCGCCCGCCAGATGGCCGCCCTGCGCGACGGCCTGACGCGACACCTGCGCATGATCCTCTTCCTCGCGCTGCCCGCCTCCGCCGGCCTCGCCGCGCTCGCGCAGCCCGGCGTGCGCGTGCTGCTGCAACGCGGTGCCTTCGACTTCGCCTCGACGGAGCTCGTCGCCACCGCGCTCGTGCTCTACGCCGTCGGCGTGTTCGCGCACGCCGCCGTCGAGATCCTCAGCCGCGGCTTCTACGCACTCGCCGACACACGCACGCCCGTGCGCGTCGCGCTGCTCGCCGTCGCGCTCAACGTCGTGCTGTGCGGCGTGCTCGTGGGCCCGCTCGGCATCCGCGGTCTCGCCGCAGCCGCCTCCATCGCCGCCATCGCCGAGTGCGCGCTGCTGCTCGTCGCGCTGGAGCAGCAGCTCGGCGGCCTGCGCGCGCGTGGCCTCTGGCCCTCCGCCGCCCGCACACTCGCCGCCACCGCGCTCATGCTCGAAGTGCTCGTGCTGCTGCGGCTCGCCCTCGGCGCCGCCGGCCTCGACGCGAGCAGCCTCGGCGGCGCGCTCGCGCAGTGCACGCTCGGCGGCCTGCTCGGCCTCGCGACCTTCGTCGCCGCCGCGCGCTACCTGCGTTCCGAGGAGTACGCCGAGCTGCGCGCCCGCCTCTGAGCGCGGGCGCAGCGGTTGGACAGGCTGCCCGCCGGGTCGCGCGCGCCGCGGTATAGTTACTCGCAGGCCCCACCCACAAGGCCACCCTCGACACCGCGCGGCGCCTCCGCTTGGATGGCAGCGCCGCGGATAGGATCGCGTGGGCGGCGAGCGGGGGCGTTCCGAGGAGGCACTGATGGCGTTTTCCGACCGTGAGCTGACCTGCCGCGACTGCGGCGCATCCTTCGTCTTCACCTCCGGCGAGCAGGAGTTCTACGCGACCAAGGGCCTGCAGCACGACCCCGTGCGCTGCCCCGCCTGTCGCTCCAACCGCCGCACCATGCGCCCCGAGGAGCGTGAGGAGGCGCCGTCCTACGGCACCTTCGTCTCGTGGGGCGGCCGCACCCCGCGCCAGCTCCACGCGGCGACCTGCCACGAGTGCGGGCAGACCACGGAGATCCCGTTCCTCCCCCGCGGCGACCGCCCGGTCTTCTGCTCCAACTGCTACAACGCCGTCCGCGAGCGCCAGGAAGCCGCCGAGCAAGCCGCGACCCAGCGCCTCGCCGCCGCCCTCGCCGGCCAGACCGCCGAGCGCCCCGAGCCCGACCCCGTCCGCGAGGCGAACGTCGTCCTCCCCAGCGATTAGCGCGACGCCCGCCTCGGCCCCGCGCCGCCCTGGGGCGGGTCGATTGCCCGCCCCACCCGCGCCCCGCGAGACTCGACGCACAGGCAACGACGGAGCCCGTGGCGCGAGCACAGCGCCCTCAGGCGTTGGGTCGTCGAGCGAGTCCGGGACGGTGCGAGCCGGACACGACCCGCCCGCGTGAACATCCCTCCCGAGCCGCCGCCCGAGGGCCTTCGGCCCCTTCCTCCCGGCTCCCCTCGCCCCGCGCAGCGGGGAGCGGGGCCGAGGCGAGGGTCCGAGGCGGTAGGAGCGGCCGGAGCGCCCACCGTTACCAGGGGCAGCGCCCTCGGTCGCGTCCGCCGCCAGGCGGCCCCGGCCCGCGGCGCGGTGAGCGGCGCTCGCACCTCAGCTCGAGGCGCGACGCAACGCGGGTGGTACCGCGGGTCGCACGCACCTCGCGCGCAGCCCGTCCCGCAGGGGACGGGCTTCCTGTTGCCCGTCCGCCCCTCCCGCTCCCCTCGCCCCGCCTTGCGGGGAGCGGGGCCGGGGGTGAGGGTCCGGGGAGTCCGAGGGCGTCGACGCCCGCGCGAGGAGTGCCACATGCCGACCTTCGAGCCCGTGCCCACCCGCGTCGCGTTCCCCGTCCTCGAGCAGCGCATCCTCGACTTCTGGCGCGAGCGCGACATCTTCGCGCGCAGCGTCGAGGCGCGCCCCGCGGACCGCGTGTTCTCCTTCTACGAGGGCCCGCCCACCGCGAACGGCAACCCCGGCATCCACCACGTGCTCGCGCGCGTGTTCAAAGACCTGCTGCCCCGCTACAAGACCATGCGCGGCTACCGCGTCCCCCGCAAAGGCGGCTGGGACACCCACGGCCTGCCCGTCGAGCTCGAGGTCGAACGCCAGCTCGGCCTGCGCTCCAAGCCCGACATCGAGGCCTACGGCGTCGAGGCCTTCAACCGCCAGTGCCGCGAGTCCGTCTTCCGCTACGTCGCCGAGTGGGAGCGCATGACCGAGCGCATCGGCTACTGGGTCGACCTCTCCGACGCGTACGTCACGTACTCGCGCGAGTACGTCGAGACGTGCTGGTGGATCTTCAAGCGGCTGTGGGACCACGGCCTGATGTTCAGCGACTACCGCACCACGCCGCACTGCCCGCGCTGCGAAACCTCGCTCTCCTCGCACGAGATCGCGCTCGGCTACAAGGAGGACACGCCCGACCCGAGCGTGACGGTGCTGTTCCGCGTCACACCCGAGGCGCTGGCGGGCGCTCCTGCCGCACTGC